>JAWCEU010000021.1:0-8631 GCA_039092155.1 Candidatus Aenigmatarchaeota archaeon | reverse complement strand
AGAAAATTGCACTGAAATAACAGCTTTTTGCTTACAGCTATAATTTTCAAGATAAATTGCTGAGTCATCACTTATGGAACGATTAAATTTATTTAAAAGACAAGACAAAAATTTAATTTAGGAAATGCATGGCAATAAGAGTTGTTGTTAATGGCGTAGGTACAATTGGAAAAAGAGTTGCTCACGCCATTAAGCTTCAAAATGATATGAAGCTCGTTGGTATAGCTGATGTTGCCCCTACAAGCTGGTTGAGGACTGTTCTTGAGCCTGAAGGGCCTTTATACAAAACTGATTTGTATGCTTCTAATCAAGAAGGAATGAAAGCTTTAACTGAAGGGGGAATGTATGTTAAAGGTTTTTTAGAAGATCTGCTTGCTTCTGGAGAAGTTGATGTCGTTTGTGATTGCACTCCAGCAAAAATTGGAGAAAAGAATAAACCACTTTACCAAAAGTATAAAGTGAAAATGGTCTTCCAAGGGGGAGAAAGGGCTGAAGTTGCTGATGTCAGCTTTGTTGCAATAGCAAATTATGAAAAGGCTTTAGATAAAAATTCTGTTAGGGTGGTTAGCTGCAACACAACTTCTTTAGCAAGAACTCTTTTCACCATAGACCAAAAGTTTGGAGTAGAAGAAGTTTTTGCCGCTTTAGTTAGAAGGGCTACTGACCCTTGGGATGAAAAATCTGGCCCAATAAATGCAGTTGTCCCAGAAACTCATGTTCCTTCTCATCAAGGTCCTGATTTGCAAACAGTTTTGCCCCACATAAACATAAAAACTATGGCAGTTAAAGTTCCTTCAACTTTAGCTCATGTGCACATGATAACTGGAAAAATTAAGAGGCAAGCATCAACAGAAGAATTCAAAAAAGCTTTTGAAGAAGGTTCAAGGATGATTTTGCTCAAAGCTTCTCACGGCTATACAGCAACTTCAGAAATCATAGAAAGATATAGAGACCTTTGTAGGTCAAGGTATGATATGTATGAAGTTGCAATTTGGGACGAATCTGTTACGGTAGAAAAAGATAAGTTTTACTGGATTCATGCCGTCCATTCAGAAGCTATTGTAATCCCTGAAACTATTGATGCTATAAGAGCTATAACTGGAATTGAAAGAGACAAGTTTGTTTCAATAGAAAAAACCAATAAATCCTTGGGAATTAAAAAGTGAACTCATGAAAGAGTTTTTCACTCTTGAAGATTTCAACCTCGAAAATAAAACTGTTCTTTTAAGGGCAGATTTGAATTCTCCTTACAACAAAGAAAAGAAGGAGATAGAAGATTGTGAAAGAATAAGAGAGCATGCAAAAACAATACTTTTTTTAGTAGAAAGAGGAGCAAAAGTTGTTGTTCTTGCACATCAAGGTAGAAAAGGCGATGAAGATTTCACGAACTTGAAGAAGCATGCAGAACTTTTAACAAAGTATTCGGGAAAAGAAGTCAAGTTTGTTGATGATGTGATTGGTGAGAAAGCTGTTGAAGAGATAAAAAATTTGAAAGAAGGCGAAGTCATTTTGTTGGATAATGTTAGATTGCTTGATGAAGAAACAGAAGAAAAGAGCATGGAAGAGCATTCAAAAAGCAAGCTAGTTCAAACTTTAGCTCCTTTAGCTGATATTTTTGTTCAAGACGCTTTTTCAGCTTCTCACAGAGCTCATGCTTCTATAGTTGGTTTTCCTTTTGTTCTTCCAACAGCTGCTGGAAAAGTTATGGAAAGGGAGTTAGAGTCTATTTCAAAAGCAATGGAATCCTTAGGTATAAACGTCTTCATACTAGGAGGAGCAAAGCCAGATGATTGTTTAAACATAATGAAACATCTTTTTGAGAAAAAACCTGAATGTATAGAAAAAGTCTTGACTTGTGGGACTGTCGGGGAAATTTTCTTAGCAGCCAAAGGCTACAATCTTGGCTCAGAAACCTTGAAACTTTTTTCACAGAAAGGTTTTAACCAACTCATACCATTAGCGAGAGAACTTTTAGAAAAATATGAAATGGAAATAGAAATTCCGAGCGATGTTGCTTTCGAAAAAAATGGGAAAAGAGTTGAAGTGAATGTTAAACAATTACCAACTAACTCTTTGATTTTAGACATAGGGGGTGAAACTATCAGAAGATATGTTGAAATTATTAGGAATGCAAGAACTGTTGTAGTTAAAGGTCCAGCAGGAGTTTATGAAATGAAAGGTTTTGAAGTTGGAACAAAAGAATTGCTCGAAGCTGTAGCAGATTCTAAAGCTTTCAGTTTGATTGGAGGGGGCGATACAAGCTTAGCTATAGAAAAGCTTGGCATCGAAAAAGAAAAGTTTTCTTACATAAGCTTAGGAGGGGGAGCTTTAATAACTTTTCTTTCAGGAAAACCTATGCCAGGAATAGAAGCTCTTAAATTTTCTTACCAAAAATTCAAAGAAAAATAAAAGGCATGAATTTCAATTAATTATTATGCTTGATGTTGTTTGTGTTGGCCATATTCTCTACGACACTCGTTCTTACGTTGACGAATTCCCAAAGCCAGATAAAACAAGTTTTGTGAAAGGAACGATAACTCATAGTATTGGTGGCTCTGCAACAAACGTTGCTTGCAATTTAGCAAAGCTTGGTAACAAAACAGCTCTCATAGGAAAAATAGGTTTTGATGACCATGGTCAGTATTTGCTTCAACAATTGAAGTTTTATGGAGTTGAATCGAAGTATGTGAAGATAACGACAGAAAAACCAACAGGAGTTTCGATGATAGTTGTTGATAAAAGTGGCGAGCCTTTGATGTTTGAGATGATAGGTGCAAACGAACCTTTAACTAAGCAAGATGTATCAAAAGATTGCATAAAAGAAGCTTCTCATTTACACATGAGTGGTACAACTCTAGAAACTCTAGCTTTTGTGTCCAAACTTGCTAAGAAGATGAAAAAAACTGTTTCTTTTGATCCCGGAAGAACAAAGTCACAAGCAGGATTCAAGAAGCTTTACCCAATTCTTAAGAATGTTGATTTTTTGATAACAAACAAAGTTGAAGCAACGAGGATAGCAAGCTTTAAAGAAACAGAATTTCAAGGAGCAATAGAATTTTTGAAGAAAAAGCTAAAGGGCAAAACGATAATAGTTAAAAGTGGAAAAGAAAAAACTTTAGTTTTCAGCAAAGAGAAAAATTTTGCTGTTTCAACCGTAAAAGTTAAAGTTGTTGATACAATTGGAGCTGGTGATGCTTTCACTTCAGGTTTTCTCCACACATTTTTGAAAGGTCTTGAATTGGAAGAATGTATAAAATTTGCGAATGTTTGCGGTGCTTTGAAAGTTACGAGGGAAGGTGCAGCAGGTCTTCCACTCAAAGACGAAGTTTATTCTTTTTATAAAAAAGTGTGCAAAAAAGTGAAAGTAGAGGAGGTTTAATTTGGGTTTAGAAAAAATCTCAAGCAATGGTATTTTCCAGATAGTAGCTCTTGACCATAGAAATTCCTTGAGAAAAATTATTAATCCAAGAAAGCCTGAAAGTGTTGAAAAAGAAGTGATTGAAGAAATTAAACTTAAATTTTCAAAAGTTTTTTCTTCTCAAGCATCTGGTATATTGCTAGATCCAATTTATGGAAAATTTGCAATTCAAGCTGTGAAAGGGAAATGCGGAATTTTAATTTCTCTTGAAGATTCTGGCTATGAAGAAACTGAAGAAGGAAGAATAAATAAATTGATTGAAAACTTTGGCCCTGAAAAAGTTTTGGAAATGGGAGGAGATGCTGCTAAACTTTTAGTTTATTTCAACCCAAAAGCAAAAACTGCCAAAAATCAGAAAGATTTGATAAAAAATGTTGCAGAAGAATGTGAAAAAATTAATTTGCCATTAGTTTGTGAATTCTTGGTTTATCCTTACAAAGAAAAAAATTTTGAAAAAGAGAGAAGCGAGTTGATAATAAAATCTGTTAAAGAAATTTCAAAGCTCGGTATTTCAGTTTTGAAAGTTGAGTTTCCAGGAGATGTGAAGAAAGAGAAATTAAATGAGTTGGAGAAAAAATGCAAAAAAATAAGCAAGGTTAGCTCAGTTCCTTGGGTCTTGTTGAGTAAAGGAAAAGAATTTGATGAATTCAAAAATCAATTGAAAATAGCGATGCAATTCGGCTGCTCAGGTTTCATGGTTGGAAGAGCTTTATGGCAAGATTATTTCAAAGTTGAAAACAAAGAAGATTTCTTGAAATCAGAGTGCATGAAAAGGCTTGAAGAGTTGAAGAGTATAGCATCAAAAAAGTTTATTTCTGAATGAAGTGAAAATTCTTGTTCTCAAATCGGAAACTATCCTCATGAAATTTGCAAAACTTTCTTCTGGTGTAGAAAAACAGCTAAAATATTTATGGACATCACCATCAGCCCACATTTTGTTGCACATGTAATAATAATGGTCGCTTGTTTGCAAAATCCTCCAAACTTTTTTAAGATCTTCATCATTCATCAGTTTAATCAATTGTCCCAAATTCTTAATTTCTTCAAAACAAATTTGTTGCATTTTATTTCCAAGCCAAGCTGAAACATCTCTTTCCATGTCTGCCCAAGAAAGTGTTGAAAATTCAAACACATCTATTTCACCTATAGGCTTGAGTTTTTCTATCACTTCACTTGGGGTAGCAAACTCAAGGTTTTCGTACTTCAAAACTTCATGAGGCAAAGCTCTTAAAAACCAAAAAATTCCAGACTCTTCCCATTGATGCTCGCCTAAAGTTTCAAAATCCATGAACAAGTTTATGACTTCGCCAGGAGTTGCATTAAGCCAAGCTGCAAATTTGTCTGCAGTTAAAGGCCATTGATCCCAATTCCTTGCAGAAAATCTATAGCCTATATCATCGCTTAATCTGTAATTTCTCAACAAAATTCTTATCCTTTCATCCCAATTTCTATCATCTTGGAAACAAAACTTTCTAACATAAACATAATTTGGAGACCTCCAACCTAAAATCCTTTCAGCACCTTCGGTGAAGATTGCTTTAAATCCTAAATCTTCTACAACTCTTCCTATAACGTTGTTGTAAATCATTTCTGTGTTCACAAAAACTTTTGGCTCAACACCAAAGTAATCTTTCATTGCTTGAGTGTGAAGCTTCACTTGTTCTATGAATTCTTCTTTTGAATCAAAGAGGCTACAAAGTGAATGATAATAAGTTTGACCTATTATTTCAACCATTTTACTTTTAGCAAGTTGCTTGAAATTTTCTAAAACATCTTTCCCGTATTTTTCACACATCTCAAGAAAAGTTCCAGTTAAAGCAAAATTTACTTTGAACTTTTTCTTCTCATGTTTAAATTTGTCTATGAGTTCTAGCAAAATGCTCGTGGCAGGTAAATAGCACCTATTCCTAACTTTTTCAAAAACCATTTTGTTCAAACCGTTGTTGAAATAACAGTTGAAATCGCGAGAAATGCCATCTTCTTGGAAAACTGCTAACCTTATTGGTTGATGAACTTGAAAATTAAGAGTAATAAAGGTCATATTGATAATTATTTTTAAACCTCTTTATAAATTTAACATAAGATAAAATGTTGATTCAAGAGATTAAAGGAAAAAGCTATATACTTTCAGGCAAAAAAGTTTTTTTCCATAGATATTGTGATTCTGGCTTCAAAACAAAATGGACTGGCCTTTGGTCAAGTTCAAGAAAATTTTTAGATTATTTTAGCTTCAAAATAAATGAAGAATGGCTTTCACCAGAAAATTGTGTTGAATTCTATTACAACGATTATTCTTCCAGCCATATTTACTCTTTAGAAAAAATGAAAGTAATTGAAAATCTTTTCGTACAAGAAGATTTGAAAGCCCTCACTTGCAAGCTTACGTTGGAAGCTAGAGAAAATGCTGAAGGAAAAATATTCTTAGAAATTGGGGCAAACATAAGAGAAAGGGAAGAAAACTGGCATGATAGGGAATACAGAGTTGAAAAAAAAGAAAATGTTTTTTTGATTTCTTCCCAAAAAGGATGCTTAGCGATTAGTTTTTCCCCTACTTTTTCACTCTTAGAAAAACCAACTTACAAAGACCATTTCCCAGGCGAACTTCAAAGATGTTTCACCCCAGGCTATTTCGTGAAAGATTTTCAACTTTCAGAAAAACAGAAAGAAGAGATAACGGCAATTTTTGCGTGTGGTGAAAATGAAGCTGAAGCAGTTTTGAATTTAATAAAAACAAAAAATCTTTTGGAAGAAAAAGTTGAAGCTGAAAGAGTTTTACCCCTTGGTTCTGAAATTAAAACCAATTTTTCAGAGATAAGCGAGATTTTCAACAAAAGTGTGATCGGTTTAGAAAAGCTAAAAGTGGAAGCAAAAGCTGGTTTTGGTTATGTTGCAGGATATCCTTGGTTTATTCAATTTTGGGGAAGAGATTTGGGATGGATGCTCCCGGCTGTAATTGATTATGGAAATTTTGAAGATGCGAGAAAATGTTTGGAAACTTTGATGAAATTTCAATCACGAGAAGGTGAGATACCAAATTTCATTTCATTAGAAGGCAAACCAAGCTTTGGTTCAATAGACGCAACTCCTCTTTGGATTTTGAGCATGTACCATTACATCAAAAATTCTGGTGATCTGGAATTCCTTAAATCTTCTAGACAAAATTTGATAAAAGCTTTTGAGTGGTGTGTAAGCAAAAGCGACGAAAAATTCTTGGAAGCTGGAAAAAGGGAAACATGGATGGATTCTTTAGATAGAGATGGAAAGCCTGTGGAAGTTCAAGCCATTTGGTATTCTTCTCTTAAAGCTTTGAAAAAACTGTTTGAAATTTTGAATGAAGATATTTTAGAAGAAAAAGAAGTAGAAGATTTAGGCAAAAAAATTGAAGAAGAATTTTGGAATCCTTCTACGCAATTCTACTTCGACAGAATTAAATGGAAGTTTAAAGATGAGAGAAAAACTGTGAATGCAATTTTTCCAATTTACTTCAAAATTTCTAAAAATCCTATCAAAGTTTTGGAAAGGTTGGAAAGCGAAGAATTCACTTCACCTTTTGGAGTTAGAACGATTTCAAAAAACGATGAAATTTTTAACCCACTTGGCTATCATACAGGAAGTGTTTGGAGCTGGATAACTGCTTTGCTTGCTTGCGTTGAATTTGATCACGGTAGAGAAGAAAAAGGTTTGGAATACTTGAGGATATTGAGGAAGATGTTCGACAAAAATTGCATAGGTTCCTTGGATGAAGCTTGGAATTCTGAAAATGGTGATGCTATTCTTTTAAAAGAAATTGGCTATGAGCCTTCAGGCTTTTATCAAGGTTGGGGATATGCTTTGATTGTGAGATGCGTAGATGAGCACATTTTAGGTTTAAACATAGATGCTTTGAATAAAACCATATACGCTTCTCCTTCTCTTCCCGATGGTATGAAAATTTGGAGGAGAAAGAGGATAGGAAACGATTTGGTGGAAATAGAAATGGAAAGAAAAGGGGAAGAATTGAAGCTAAATTTGAAAAGCGGGAGAGGAAAAGGTTATAGATTGGTGAAAATCCCAAAAGTTTAATCAAACAAGCTTGTAGAGGATTTTGCCTTTATCTTCAATTATTTCTATTTTTCCTTCTCTTCCCAACCAGCCTAAAGCACCATAAACTTCATTCGGTTTAAGGCCTGTTTCTTTTGAAATAGCACTTATTGTTAAAGGGCCCTTTGAATTCAAAGCATTCCAAACTTTTCCCGCATTAACACCAAAAACTTCTTCAGGCTTCATAAATATTTTTTAGTAAGTCTATAAATATCTTTTGGTGTTCTCAAAATTTTTTTCAATTTTTCTGGTTCTTTTTCAGCAAAACTTAAAACATCGAATTTATCCACTTTTTCAACTAAAACAAGTCTTGCGCAATAATTCTCATTTTCCTTGAAATGAACTTTTCCATTTTCGTCGTAAAAAACATGGAAAGGAAATCCTTTGTTTTTCACTACACCATAATCATGACCAGCATCACTTGGAACAAAATTCAAAACAACACAATCTTTCCTCCCAGAAATAAGCCTATGGATGAAATTTGGATGGATGAAAAAAGAACATCCTTCTTCAAGCTTAATCAAGTAGCTGTTGAAGTTCTTGCTGTTTGAAAGAAGTAAAAAACAATCATTTTTCAAAACTTGGTAAGCTTCGCCAACATTTTTTTCATGAGCATGGCCATAAGTGCAAAAAGCTTCCCCTCCTTTTTTTAAAGAGAATGTGCCGTGCTTAAGTAAAGTTATGTCTAACATAATGTTAAATTTGCTGAAAAATTTTTCAGCAAATTCGTCGAATTTCCACAAATTGAAAACTTCATAAATTATCAAATCCCCTTTTTCCAAAAGTTTTTTTGCATTTTCCAAATCAAGAATAACTTTATCTTTCACAAGTTCTGAAAGATATCTCTTCTTACTTTCAACTTTTTTACCAAAATCCAGCTTTATCCTTTTTCTCCCTTCTTTTATCGAAAATTTGAGCTTCATCTAAATTAATTTTCATTTTCAAAATTAAATTATGGATGTTTGTTATGTCCCATGGCTTCACATGCATCAGCCTTTAGTTTTTATTGAAAATAAAATTGTTTCAAACTTGGAAAAAATGTTGAATTCTAAAGATTCTAGAGAAAATTGGGATGCTAAGTTGATGTTGAGAGCTTACAAAAATCCTGCAAAGTATGTAGAAATGCTTTCTTC
>JAWCEU010000020.1:0-8933 GCA_039092155.1 Candidatus Aenigmatarchaeota archaeon | reverse complement strand
TATCAAAGTTATGGTGGAGAATTAATCCAAATTGCTGCAATGTATAATTTGAATACGCTACAGAGAGATTCTCTGCCAGAGCATCAGCTAATGTATCTGGATGTCCAATTCCCTTTCTTTCAACAATTTCAATTTCCAGTTGAAAACTTGTGTTTGGTGCGGAATATATCGCACAAATGTTTGTTTTATCATTCCTCATATTTTTTAAATAAAAAGTAAGTTTTTTATTCTTTACTTTACTTTTAAAATTTTTCCTTTAGTTATTAAAGCTTCAAACAAAAGCTTGTTAGACATTAAAGCGGGGCTAATAATAAAAGAACAAAATTGATTTTGGACAAATTATCTGTTAGCAAAAATATCTTCTAGATTTTTCTCTTTAACTAATTGTTTGAAATCTTTCTTTATACCTGGATATTTTTTGACCATTCTCTTAAACATTTCAAACATAAACTCATCTAACTTTCTTCTATTCTCATCAATTTCCATTATACTTTTTGTGTCTAGAGGAAATCCACACTTCTTGCAGAATTGCGATAAAATGCTATTATTCTCATTACACTTAGAGCAAGTCTTAACAGAAATCTTTCCCAATTCCTCATTTTCTTCTGGCTTAAAACCATGCAGCTTTAGTAAAGCATCGTCTATATCTTTTCCAGATAAATGAACATAGGTTGCGGCCATTCTGCTACTTCCTGACCAACCGAATAAGACTTTCAGCTGCTGTTCTGTTAATTTATTAGCTAAATGTGTAGCTCTTGCGTGCCTAAAGCTATGAGGATTTACTCTCTTAGTTATTCCAACTTTCTTGGCCAAATACTTTAAAAGATAATTCACCGTGTTATACCTCAGCAATTCTAACCTTCCTTTATTTCCTAAGTTTATCCAGACAAATGCCTCTGGATCTCTTTTAAGAGGGTGTATATCAAGCCAATTTGTTAAATCTTTAGCATACTCTATTAGTCTAACTCTTCTGCTTCCAGTTTTTCCATTGACTATTAATACAATTCCATATTCATCGAATTGAATACTCTTTATTCTCAAGGGTAATAACTCTCCTATTCTACAGCCAGTTTCATATAAAGTTAAAATAAAAGCTTTATCTCTTAGATTACTTGTAGCATTAGCCAATTTTTCAATTTCCTCTTTTGTTAAAATTTCTTCTGGAAGTTTATTGTTATGCTTCTTCTTAGAAATCTTAATCCATTTAACTTCTTGAGGATAATCTTCAGCATTTCTCAACCATTTGAAGAATTTTCTTAAAGTAATTTTACATTCTTCTTTTGTGGAATCACTCCAATTTTTGTTAGCCTCTATCTTGCTAACAAGCTCGATAATATCCTCTTTATTACAGTTCCTCAATTCTTTCTCTAATATTTTGGCCAAAGATTTCAAAATCCAGATATACTTTCCTATTCTACCAACCGATAAACCTTCTGCAAAAAGATACTTAGAAAATTTTAGAATGTCATTTCTATTTATTTCGTCTAATTCATTAAGACTTTTTATAAACTGCTTTAATCTCTTCTCATAATCATGAATATCAACTTCCATTCCAACGCACCGCTTTCTTCTATTCTTAATTTGGCTTTACAGATAGGCCCCATTTTGCGGTGCATTACAATAGAACAGGATGCAGGGGGTGGGATTCGAACCCACGAAGGCACTAAGCCATAGGGTCCTAAGCCCTACGCCATTGACCAGACTAGGCGACCCCTGCAATTATTGAATAATTTTTATTTTTTAAATCTTAAAGTTCGAATTTTAAAAGTGGTGCTAAGAATTTCAGAAACGGATATTCAAGTTGAAAACAAGCCAATTGAACTAGAGGATAGCCAAAAATATCTTTCAGATTTCTCCATACTTTCAAGTTTAATTTTTAGAAGAAATCTAGATAGATTAATTTATGAGCTCTACGGAGGAAAAATAAAAGTTATTTCAGGGAACAAGCTTTTAGCAAAAGAATGGATAAAAGAATTGATTGCTGGGAAGATAAAATCATATCTTGAAATAGGTCCTGGTTTTTCAACCTATCCCAGAGAGATTGTGGAGAAAATGGCAAAATATACGACACCGAAAGTTTTGATGATTGACAAGAATAAAGATGCTATAAATTATCAGAGAAGAAATCTTAAAGACTATAATTTTGTGGATTTCGTTACAGATGAGATTTCTTCTCAAAATATAGGATTTTACACATCTTCTCCTTTTGATTTGTGCATCTTGAGCAAAGTTCTTCCCTACACTGGAGAAAGAGAAGAAATATTGAAAGTTGTTGCAAAGAATTGTAAGAGAGTTGTAGTGATGTCTTATTGGGACGAGAGTGGCATTAAACGCAAAGGAAATTTGTTAAGAAATTACTCCATACCTCAAGAAATTTCCAATAGCTTAACAAATCTGGAAAATTATTTTAAAGAAAATGAATTGGGCTATTTGATTTTGATAAATGCAATGGAAGGTGTTTCAAGTTCCTGTTCTTATGAATTCTATAGGCTTAATATCTTTACAAGGAAGAGATATCCATGAAAACTTTAATTAAAATACCAGAAGATGCGGAGCTACCTTTGATAGGCTTGATTCAAGTAGGTATAATAGATAGAGGTACAAATCTTTTACAAATAAGACCAACTTCTGTTTGCAATTTGAACTGTATTTTTTGCAGCACTGACGCAGGACCTTTTTCAAAATATCATGTCACAGAATATATTGTGGAAAATCAATATCTCGTAGACTGGCTGAAAGAAGTCATTAAGTTTAAAGGAAAAATTCATGCTTTTTTAGATTCTGTTGGCGAGATTTTCACACATCCCAAAATCCTTGATTTGGTTTCAGAAATTTCTCAGCTCGAAAATGTTGAAAGCGTAGCGGTAGAAACGAATGGGACTTTGTTGAACGAAGAAATAATCAAAGAGCTTGAAGAACTTAAAGTTGCAAGGATAAATCTATCTTTACATGCTTTTGATGATGCTTTGAATAAAAAGCTTGTTGGCTGCAAAGATTACAACACAGGAAAAATCTTAGAAATTATAAAAACAATAAATGAAAGCAAAATAGATTTAACCTTAACTCCTGTTTGGATTCCTGGATTGAATGATGGAGAAATAATCAAGATAATAGAGTTTGCTAAAAAAGAGATAAGGAATGAAAAGTTTCCATGCTTAGGAATTCAAAAGTATGAAGCTCACAAATTCGGAAGAAAGCCGAAAGGAATTAAAGAGATGAGCTGGTTCAAATTTTTTGAAAAATTGAAAGAATGGGAGAAAAAATTTGGAATCAAGCTAAGGCTTTCACCTTCTGATTTTGGTATAAAAAAAGCAAAGCCTTTACCCAAACCTTTCAAAGTGGGAGAAAAGGTTAAAGTTGAATTGAAGTGCAAAGGATGGATGGAAAATGAGATGATAGGGGTGGCAAGAGAAAGGAGCATAACTGTTGTTGATTGTAAAGAAAGTTTTGGGAAAATCGTTAAAGTAAAGGTTTTAAGGAACGCTGACAATATCTACATTGCAAGATAGAATGAAAAAAGAGATAGAGCTTTTGCTCGAAAAGCTAAAACCTTTGGAAAAGCCTAAGGTTAAACTTGAACAATATTCCATACCTTCTTACCTTGCTGCAGAAATTCTTAACCTTGCTTTTTTATCGGGAGACATAAAAGGGAAAAAAGTTTGTGATTTTGGGTGTGGAAGTGGTAAGCTTGCAATAGGAGCAGCTTTGCTTGGAGCCAAAGAAGTTGTTGGTATAGATATAGATGAAGATGCTATTGAACAAGCTAAAGAAAATTTAAAAATTGCAGAAAGTTTGGTGAAAAAGAAGCTTAACGTGAAATTTGTTTGTTGCGACTTAAGAGAATGGAAAGGGAAATGTGATACTGTTTTGCAAAACCCACCTTTCGGTATTAAGGGAATTTACACCGACAAGATTTTCTTGGAGAAAGCTTTAGAAACTGCGAAAAAAATCTATTCTCTCCATAGGAATGGAAGAGAGAAGGTTAGAAATTTTTTGATAAAATTCATCTCATCAAAAGGAGGAAAAATCGAAAATATAATTAAAATGAAATTTTTTCTCCCCCACACTTTCAAGTTTCACAAAAAGCCTAAGGTAAGGTATGATGTAGACCTTTATGTGATAAGTGGTTAGTTTCGTGAAAATTTAAATGCCCCCGACGGGACTTCCAGCTTTGCTTTTGAACCCGTGTTTCAAGCCCGAGAAGCTCGCGTCCTTCCGGCTTGAACAATTGACCGGGCTAGACGACGGGGGCAATCACTTTATTATTTTCTTTTGTATTTAAAAAAACTTAAAACACGAGAAAATTTAACCGATAATCTTGTAGACCAAGTCTCCTTCTCTTGCTTTGTCAACCACTTTCAAACCAATAGCATCTCCAGCTTTTGCCTTTTGTATTTGTTGGTGCTCTATTTCCATACTCTCCACAGTTTGCTGGAAGTTTGTGGTTTTTCCTTCTATTGAAATCTTGTCTCCGACTGAAAGCTCATCAGAAAGCTCTACTACAGCAACTCCTATTTTTCCATAATAGTGAGTAACTTTACCAACAAGCTTTTTTTCTTGGTCTGCCATAATTTACCTTTAGCTAACTACTATTTAAATCTTTATTTCCCTCCCTAGAGATCAGAAGAAATAAACAAGCCCTGGACGGGATTCGAACCCGTGACCCCCTCATTACCAGTGAGGTGCTCTACCAACTGAGCTACCAGGGCACTAAATATAATTGCAAATTTTTTCTTATTTGCTTTTCTCACCGAAAAGCTTTTAAATAATGAAGACCATGAAAAACTTACGAGCTAGCAAAAAGGAGGTAAAGAAAGGAATGTCACGTGGTTGGCATGAAGAAGAATTTGTTAGTGTTATTGCTAGCCTGCATGCTCTCAGAAATAGCTTCAGGAATCTTGGGACCTATTTACATGTTACTCTATCAAAGAGTTGGCGATTTTTCCACAGCTTCCATTTCATTTGGAATTTTTTCACTCATGTTGGCAGTTTTGGAAGCCCCATTTGGTCATCTTTCCGATAAATATGGGAGAAAACCTTTCATAATTCTGGGCGGAATTTTAACTTCCATAATTTCCGTTCTTTATCTCTTCATAGTCACACCCTTCCAACTTTACCTGCTTGAATGTCTTGCAGGAATTGCAGCTTCCATGCAAACCCCTGTGCTCCATTCTTTGATTTCAGAAACTGCTCCTAAGAGAAAAAGAGGCAAATTCTTCGGTATTTTTGATTCTTCAGTGAATTTAACTTATGGTATAGCTTCAATAATCTCAGGCTTGCTTTTCAGCATTTTCGGCTTAGAAGTTATATTTTTCCTCTCTTCTCTCCTTCATGCTTCTTCTGTAGCTTTAGCTTACAAGATAAAATGTTAAAGTGGGTCCGAGGAGAATTGAACTCCTTCCTTCACCGTGTCAGGGTGACGTCCTACCGTTAGACCACGGACCCTTTCTATTAAAAATTGATTTTTCACTTTTAAATTTTATAGAGGTAAGTGTAGAAATGCCCTGTTTTTATTTTCTTTATCAGCTTTAACCCTGGAAAAACATGAGAAGCTGAAACTACTCTTGTACCTTTCCTCAATTCTTTTTTTAGCTTCGGCGCAAGTTTTTCATTCTGTCTTTTAGAAAGGTAAGCTGTTATTACAGTAGCTCTGCTCAAATTAACATCAAAATAATTTTTCTCTATGATTTTGATTTTATCTTGCAAACCTGCTCTTCTAATTCTAAATCTACAAATTGCGGCAAGCAAAGCACTTCTTTCTATCCCTACTGCTTTACAACCAAACTCTTTTGCTGCTATGATTACAACTCTTCCATCGCCTGCTCCTAAATCGTAAAGCAAATCTTTTTTGTTAACTTTGGCAAGCTTTAGCATTTTTCTTATGGTTGAAATTGGCAATGGTATGAAAATTGCTTCATTTAAAACTAATCTAACCCAAAAATAGAGGAAGAAGAAAAGTAAGACCAATAGCCAAACATTCATCGCATCACTTAAAATAATTTGTTTGTGAATAAGAAATTCTTGAGGATAGTCTTGACAAAAGTTTATTATAACAATAAAAGGCTTAAATTATTTTGAATGGTGGTTTTAAAAGTTCCATTGGTAAAGCAGAGAATAAATTCACACTATTGCGGAATTTTTTGTGTATATATGGTGTTAAAATACAAAGGGTATAACATTAGCCTAGAAGAACTTCTTAAAAAAATTAAAATAAAAAAGAGCACAGTGGCTAGAGGTCCTACAATAGTTAAAACTCTAAAAGAAATGGGAATAAAAGCCGAAATGATCATTTATGCGCCTTATATTTTCAAATCTCTAGAAATGGATGAAATTAGAAAAATAGGGGAAAAATTTAAAAGGGATTTTGTCGGGATTTACGCAAAAAAATTAATGGAAATAATGAAATTAGTTAAGATTAGAAGGATTACCACATTTTTAATAAAAAATTTTTTAAGAGAAGGAATTCCTGTAATCACTTCAGTCAACTCTTCTATCTTGAGAAACAAAAAGTATGGAAAGCTTATGCTCCATTATATAGTTATTCAAGGTTTCAAAGGCGACTATTTTATAATCAATGACCCACATCCAAAGTTCGGGGGTAAACTCAAAATCCACAGAGACATTCTATTAGCTTCCATTTATTCCAGGAAAATTCCAGAATTGGTAATAATTAAATGAAATTACCCATCTTAAAAATCTGAAGGATGCAATATTTGAATTTGCGCCTAGGGTGGGATTTGAACCCACACGGGCAAAAGCCCACCAGCTTAGCAGACTGGCGCCTTAACCGGATTCGGCCACCTAGGCATCTAATAAATAAGAAAGTTTATTTAATATTAAAACCTAATTATTTAAAAGGAGGAGTGAAAATGCCAGTAACAGTTAAAGATGTTGCTGATTTGTTTGACAAAGATGTTTTCACCACAAAAGGTTTTTACTGTGGAAAAGTTTCAGATGTAGAATTTGATTTAGCAAAATTCAAAATAAGATCTTTGGTGATAGAAGCTTCAAGAGAAGGTTTCTTGGGTAAAATCTTGTCTGGGAAGAAAGGGGTTATAATCCCTTACACAATGGTTCAAGCTGTTGGAGACATAGTGATAATAAAGCATGTGAGTGTGCCAGAAGCTCAGCAAATGCAAACTGAAATTCCAGAAGAAGCCCCTGAAGCTTAACTTTTTTTAATTCTTTAAAAATTTAATAGAGTATAGTGTTTTTATGGAAATAAAAGAAGAAACTTTAAAACATGTGGCAAAAATTGCAAGGTTGAGCTTGAGTGAAGAAGAAGTGGAAAAATTTAAAAACCAATTGAACCAAGTTTTGGAAGCTTTTAAAAAAATTGATGAAGTTGATACAAGCAACTTAGAGCCTTCTTTTCATCCAATTGAAATAAAAAATGTTTTGAGGGAAGATGAAGAAAAAAAATGGGAATGGGACCCTTTAGCCAACACTAAGCTAAAAGAAGAAAAATATTTCAAAGGACCGAAGATAGTTTAGGTGAAAAGATGGAAGAAATTCTGGAAAAAGCAAAAAAAATTCAAGAAAAGTTTTCACCTTTCATAACTATTGCCGAAAAAGTTGAGTTTGGGAAAGGAAAGCTTTCAGGAATTGCAATTTCTGTTAAAGACAACATTTGCACTAAAAACATGAGAACTACAGCAGGTTCAAAAATCTTAGAAAATTATGTGCCGCCTTTTGATGCAACTGTAGTTGAAAAATGCAAAAGAGAAGGAGCTTTCATAATAGGGAAAACTGCAATGGACGAATTCGGTTTCGGAACTTTTTCCACAAATTGTGCTTTTTCTATTCCAAAAAACCCTTACGATTTAAAAAGGAGTTGTGGCGGTAGCTCAGGAGGAGCAGCTTGTTTGGCAGCGGTTGCAGATTTCCCGCATATAGCAATAGCTGAATCTACTGGAGGAAGCATCTCTTGTCCAGCTTCTTTTTGTGGAGTTGTTGGTTTAACTCCAACTTATGGAAGAGTTTCAAGATGGGGGCTGATAGATTATGCAAACAGCTTAGACAAAATAGGTTGTATTGGCAAAACTGTAGAAGATGTTGCTTTATTGCTTTCAGTAATAGCTGGACCAGATGATTTTGATTCTACTGTCTTAAACTTACCAAAAGAAGATTTTACACGATATTTAATCGAAGATGTGAAAAATGTTAGGATTGGGGTGCCGAAAGAATATTTTGAAGTTGATGAAAAAATTGCTAAAATTGTTTGGGATGGAATAAAAATTTTGGAAAGTAATGGAGCAAGTTATGAAGAAATTTCTTTGCCGAGCACGAAATACGCTCTTTACTCTTACTACATAATAGCAATGGCAGAAGCTTCAACAAACTTGGCAAAATTTTGCGGTATGAGGTATGGTTTGGAGCTTGAGCTAAAAGGAAATTTCGACGAATATTTTTCAAAAGTCAGGGGAATTGGTTTTGGGGAAGAAGCTAAGAGGAGAATAATCCTTGGCACTTTTGCTAGAATGGCAGGATTCAGAGATGCTTATTATCTAAAAGCTTTGAAAGTCAGAACAAAAATAATTCAAGAGTTTAAGCAAGCTTTCAAAAAGTTTGATGTTTTGATCGCTCCTACCATGCCGATAGTTGCACCAAAATTTGAAGAAATTGAAAAGCTTGAACCTATTGAGCAATACATGATGGATGTGCTAACAGTTGCACCAAATCTTGCAGGCATTCCCCACATTTCAATTCCTTGCGGCTTTTTAAATGGTTTGCCTGTTGGAATGCACATAATGGCTGACCATTTGCAAGAAGGTAAAGTTTTAAGAGTTGCTTATACTTTTGAAAAGGTGAAGAAATGAAGGTGAAAATAGGTTTGGAAATTCATGTTCATGTGAATTCAAAAAGCAAGCTCTTTTGCTCTTGTCCAACAAATTATGAAAATGCGGAGCCAAATGAGCTTACTTGCCCTATTT
>JAWCEU010000002.1:0-18234 GCA_039092155.1 Candidatus Aenigmatarchaeota archaeon | reverse complement strand
TTAGGCATACTCTTAATGGGATTTGCTTTTCCTCCTCTTTCTCAACCTTATAGCCATAAGCTTTCAACAAGGCTTCATCCACATCTCTTCCAGACAAGTGGTAATACACTGAAGCCATTTTACTATCCATTGTCCATCCAAAGTATTCCTTCATGATTGCTTCTGGCAGTTGCTTTGCTAAGTGGGTTGCTCTGGCGTGTCTAAATGCGTGTGGATGAATAGGTTTAGCTATTCCAGATTTTCTGGCAAGATTCTTCAGCAATCTATTAACAGCGTTTGGGCTGATCACTTTCCCAAAGTTTTCTAGATTAACCCAGACATATGCTTCTGGATCACTTTTAAAAGGATGGGAATCAAGCCATTTAAGCAGATCTTTGGAGTACTCTACTATCCTAACTCTTCTCCATCCAGTTTTTCCCGACACCATAATGTAGCATCCGTATTGATCGAAACTAATGTCCTTTATTCTCATGTTAAGAAATTCGCCTATTCTGCAGCCGCTTTCATATAAGACTAGAACTAATGCCCTATCCCTCAAATTTCCAGCTTTGCTTGCTAATAGCTCAACCTCCTCCTTTGTTAAGACTTGATCAGGAACTTTCTGGTTGTTTCTCTTCATCTTAACTTTTATCCACTTAACTATGCTCGGATATTCTCCCTCTAAGCTACCATTTTTTAACCATCGATAGAAGAATTTGATTATCCTCTTGAAGTCTATCTTAGTCCACTCACTCCACTTATTATTGCTATCTACTTCAATTACAAGTCTTTCCAAATCTCCTTTCTCAGCCTTATCAAAGCAAACACCAAGTTTCTCATGAATTGTCTTTAGGAAAGACCAGTACTTCTCTATTCTTCCAATCGAGTAATTGTTAAGCTTCAGCTCATGTTCAAATTTTTCTAGAAGCCTAAAACAACTTGGGCATGCTTTGCTTAACTTTTCCTTCAAAGAAAGAACTTTAGCTTCTCTGTTGTAAAAGTCCATGTTTTCATCCTCCCTTTCTACCTTAAAAGCTTCACGTGAAGGGAGTCTAATTCCTTTAAAGCGCCCAGGGTGGGATTTGAACCCACACGGTCTTACGACCACCAGCTCTCCAGGCTGGCGCCATACCAATTAGGCGACCTGGGCATTCAACTTAAAATAAATTTTAACTTATATTAATTTCCTTCCTTCTTTCAACAAACAAAATTTTTTTGTGTGTTTTGGAAAAAGCTTTCGGGTTTTGTGTGTGTATCGGAATTAACTTTTTCGGGTTAACTTCTTTCACGATTTCAAACAACTCTTCTCTTGAAGCATGACCTGAAGCATGAGCTTGTTTGAAATCAAGCTTGAAATGCTCAACCCAATTCATCATCCTTTCAAAATCTATTTCTTGCTCTTCATCATGAGGTTCGCTTGTAGAATAAATGTAAGTGCTTCCAAAACTTGGCTTCAAGTCTATTAGCTCTTTTAAATCAAAATAATCCAAGAAAAGAACAATTTCTTCTTCCCTTTCTTTCACATCTTTGTAGCAAACAACATTTTGATAATCCAAAAATTTTCTCTCCCAATTAAAATAATCTTTCTCTTTCTCTTCTTTGCTCAAATTTTTGTCTATTAATCCCCAACCAGCTCTATGGAAGTAAATCAACAAATTTTCATCTTTTGTATCAACAACTTCCAACTTTCCATCTTTTTTCAAAATTTCGAGCAAGTAAGCAATTTTTGTATTTATCGCAAGCTTTCTTCCATTCTCTTTACAAGCTTGAAAGAAAGAATTAAGCCTATCTATATCTTTCCAAGAAAAGTTTGCAACTACAAGCTTTTTTGTTTTCGAGATGAAATTGCTTATTTTTTCTTTAACTTCTTTTTCACCCAAGCTTTTATCTTTTTCAATTCTCGTACCTTCAATTATCAAAACATCAGGCTTAGCTTCTTTAGCTTTTTCTATAAAGTCAAAAGTCATTTGCTTTTTTGGGCCATGCATTCTTAAATCGCCAGTGTAGGCTATTGTTGCGTCTGAGCAATAAATAATGAAACCATAAGAGCCAGGAATGCTGTGGTCAACATGAATTGGTAAAATTTCGGTGGAACCAATTTTTATTTTATCTCCAGTTCTAAAAGTTTTGAAATTCCTTTCAAATTCTGGCTTCTCTTTTCTAGAAACAAAATTTTGCCGATAAGTGAAAAAGTCAGTTTCAAAGCTACCTCTTCCAGTTTCTTGTATAGCTTGCAAGAAAAGCTTGCAAGTTTCACCGCAATAAATTGGCATGTCTTTGTGCAAAAAAGCTATGTCCCAAGCATGGTCGGCGTGGGCATGTGAAATAAAAACGCCATCAATTTCTGGCTCTACGGTTAAATCTTTTCCTTCATGAGCTAACAAATCATCCCTGTAAATTCCTTTAATTCTCGGTAGCAGATCAAATTCAAAGTAATCTTCCAATCCGGAGCAAACTCTTGGCCTCAAGAATTCAGCGAAATATTTCCTTGAAGAAGAAAAACTGAAGCCAAAATCCAAGAAAAATTTAGAATCTTTATCTTCAACGAAAATTTTATTCCCACCTACTTCATTAACTCCGCCAAAAAATGTTAACTTAACCATAAAATTAAATTGGTTTTAAAACAAAAATTCATTCGTCTATCAAAGCTTTTGGATTTTTTAGAAAAACTTGTTTGCATTTGCTGCACTCATAAGCTTTTGGATAGCTTGCTTGTATTAATTTTACTTTCAGCGAACCACACTTAGGACATTCAACTTCCCTCATCTTCACATTCCCCACAAATATAGCTTCCGTTAAAATCTCTTAAATCATCGCATTGATTCCCACAATTTTCACAAATGTTTAGATCTTGGTCTTCTTTTTTCTCAGCAAGAATTACTGGAAGCCAGTTTCTAGTTAAAATTGTTTGGGAAGCATAGCCATTGCCTAAAAAATCGAAATTGAAAAATTTTATGAAATTTTTGGCAAGCTCTTCATTTTTGGTTGAAAGAAAATCAAAAACTTCTTTTGAATAACAATAAGGGCAAAATATAGTTTCAGCTTCCAACTTACATTTAATGCATTTTTCTTTTTCAAAAGAAGATTCGAATTTTTTCTTCAAATTTTCAGAAAATTTTTTGAATTCTTCCAAAAATTCAGAATTTCCCAGAAATTTTTCAACAGAATTTTCTAAACAATTCACGCAAATGTGATTGAAAATTGGTTCAAGGCAAAGCGTGCAAATTATCGTCTCTTCCATTCTCCTCAATTGAAAGGGATTTATGCATAATATAAAAGCTTTATGGCAAGATATCGAATAAATTTCGTATATTTTAAAAACTTAAAATTGAAAAAGAAAAATTTAAATACAAAAAACAATTTATTCCATGTGCTGAAGAAGAGGGAAAAAGAAGTTTTGATCCAGCTTTTGATGAATGCTAGGATGCCAGACAAACACATAGCCAAAATTCTTGGAACAACCCAACCAACTGTCACAAGGATAAGACAAAAATTGGAAAAAGCAGGTTATATAAAAAATTACAAGCCTGTGGTGAGTTTCCAAAAGTTTGGAGTTGGAATAATAGTTTTAACACTTTTCAGGATAGATTTTTCTAAAATTGATGAAATAAAGAAAGAAGTTTTGCCAGAATTAAAAAAGATGCCACAGATAATTTTGGTTGCGGCAGGTGAAGGCATGGGCAAAACTTCTTTGATAGTTTCCGTTCACAAGGATTTCAAAGAATTTGAAGAGATGATGATTGAAATGAGGAAGAAATGGGAAAAATACATTCAAGATGTTGAGCACTTCATCTTCTCTGTTGACAAAATTTATAAAGAATTTTCAGTTGAAGATGCAATTATCGCTTTGCTCAAATCTGAAAAATAGTTAATTTAAAGCAAATCAAATTTGAATTATGGAAGATAGGAAAATTCCATCAGAAGAAAAAGTTAAAGAAGCGGTTTTGGAAGTTTTGAAGAGAAGGCTTAAAGTTGAGTCTCAAGAAGAGTTGGCAGAGCTTGTTTTGAAGTTGCTTAGAAAAGAAGATAAAAGCTATACACTTTCGCCAACAAGGGTTAAGAGGATAGCTTTGCTCCTTCCTGAAATTGAAGTAAAAGCTAAAACTAAAAAAGCAGTAAAAATGCAGAAAATTGAAGCTTGCCCAATTTGTGAATCTGAAATAGAAGAAGTTAAAGTGAAAAATTTGTTGAATAGAGAGATTGTAGTTGGTTATAGATGCAAAAAATGCGGTTACCAAAGTGATTTGGAAGCTTTCATGCCAATGAAGTATATTTTCATTCTAAAGCAGAAGATTTCTTGAGAGCTTGTTAAATTTAAAGATTACAAATAAGTTGACAATTCTTTCAAGACAGCACGAACAGAAGTAGCTAAGTTCTCGATTTTCTTTATTTCTTTAAGACCAACCCATTTAAATTCTGTATGGTCTTTCTCTCCAAGCACCACTTCACTTGATTTTGGTTCGCAAAGATACGACAAAACAATTTCGTGCTTTTTATCCGACCTTATGGTTGAATTCTTGGCAAGAATGGTTTCTTCTTATAATCGCTTTATAATAAACTAATAGGAGTACGCTATCTGAACAGGCGTAAAAGTTGACAAAGATATGAAGTATATCATCATTCTTAAAATCAGCAAAAGTTTAAATATAAGTAAGATATTCTTACTAATATGAAAAAAGAAGAAGTATTAGAAATAACAAAAGTAAGTTCTAAAGGACAACTTGTTTTACCTAAGAATATAAGAAAAGAATTAAATATCAAAAAAGGTAGTTTGTTTGCTCTTACAACAAAAGGCAAATTAATCATGTTAAAGAAAATTGAAAAACCAATTTTGAAAGAAGACTTGATTACTCTTAAAAATGTAGAAAAAGCATGGAGAGAAATAGAAAGTGGAAAATTTAGAAAAGCTAGTAAAAAAGATTTCCTGAAAGAGTTGACAAAATGGTAATAAAAGAGGTAATTTGGACTCAAAAATTTGAGGATGAGCTCAAGAAAGTTAAGGATACTGCTATTAAAGAAAGAATTAAAAAGCAAATTGAGAAAATTATTAAAAATCCTGAGGTTGGCAAACCTTTGAGGTTCAAGTTAAAGGGGGAGAGAACAGTTTACATTAAGCCATACAGACTTATCTATTCTGTTATTGGAGATAAGCTATACCTCCTAAGATTTGAGCATAGAAAAAAAGTCTATAGAATTTGAATAGGGTTTATTTATCGCTTATGTCAATGAAATTAAGTCAGCAAAATTTAAGACTGAATAATTTCCAAATTAAGTCTTAACAAATAGTGAAGGAACTATTGTCAGAAGCGTTAATCACAAGAAAAATAGAACGATATAAACTTTTCAAAACTAACTAAAGAAATTGTTATTAATGAGGTCAAATTTTCTTGCAAAACAATAAGAAAGACAGCCTAAAGAAGCTGGTACTTCTTTCCCCATTTGTTTTTTTAATTCATTTGTGTAATGCGTTCTTTTCAGCAATTTTATCACTTCTATATTTTTTATAAATTGCACAAAAACATCCAAACTACTAGTAAAGTAATAATTTTGCTCCATATCTACGCTTTTGTAAAGAGTGGAAAATGTACTTAATGTGATAATCCAATAATAGCCACTTTTGTAAATTTTTTAAGCTAGAAATGGTTGAGAAAATAAGAAGTTTTTATTTTCTTAAATCCCAACATTCACATAAATTTAAGCCAAAAATTGTTTTTCATATTCTTTCAAATACTCTACGCTTCTCTTCACATCAGCAAAAAGCTTTTCCACATAAACAACATGCTCTTTCTTTATTTCTTCCGATTTTTTCTCCTTCGCAACTTCAAAAGCAGGAGCGATGAGCTGGATTGCATATCTCAAGCTACTCTTTGCACCAATTTCTGTCAAATACTCTAAAGCTTCTTCTGAAATTTTTATCTTTTCATGCTTTGCCCTTATTTCAATTATTTTTCTTATTTCTTCTTTTGTGTAAGGCTTAGTGTTAATTATTAGCAATCTATCAACAAGATCTAAAGGCATGCCATGAGGAGCTTTTATGTCAGTTCCTCTAATAGTTGAGAATCCCCTGTTAGTTGCAAAAATTATTATTGGGGCAAGTTCTTGCTCTAATGCACGATTAAGGAAAGCGAAAGTTTCTATGTCAAGCATGCTACACTCATCGATAAAAACAACTCCGGGCAAGAGCTCGCATCTCCCTTCTTGCACCAAAGTTTTTATGTATTCATCAACTTCTTTCCTAACTTCTGGCTCAATTTCTTTTGATTCTCTTCCACCGAAGAAAAAGCTGAATATGTCTGTCTCAGACCTTGCACTCGCAACATCTAAAGCATGCAAAGTTACAGGATAAACAAATTCTTTCTCTTTCAAAACTTTCCCTTTTGGTATTGGCACAGGTTTTGAAGCAGTTAAATCAACTTTTTTCTCTTTTGCCGCTTCTTCGCTTATCCCAAGCTTTACAAGCCTTCCTCCCTCAACATCTATTTGAATAACATCTCCAGTTTCTACGCCTTGTTGAATGAGTTGAATTGCAAAGCTTTGATCCATTGTAAGCTTTTTGCTTTCATCTTTTGTTGCAATTTTTATCGTAGCACCGATTGGAATTTGTTGGTAAGGATTGTAGGGATGTTGAGCTTTTTCTATTGAAATCTCTTTCACTTCACCTTCATAAATTTTCCTCATTTCATGAATTCTTGCTCCAATAGCTTTCCTCAAAGTTTGAGTCAAAAATTCAGTTTTTTTCATTTCAGTGGAAAAAATTTCACTTGCTGCTAAAGGAACAAAAGGCACATCGTGTCCAAGCTCTTTTGCTATAGCCATTGCAATAGCTGTTTTTCCGCTACCAGGTGGCCCTGCCAAAAGAATAGCTCTCCCCGCAAATTTACCCTCTTTTATGAGTCTTACTATCAAGCCAGCAGCTTCTCTTGCTTCAATTTGCCCAACCATACCTTGAGCTACAGGCTTAGCCTTCAAACCTTCCAACCCTAAACCTTGAATGTGAGAATGTGCTGCTACCCTTTCCCATTCACGCAGAGACTCGGAGATTTCCCGAACCTCCGCCATCATCCCTACCTTTCAATTTCTATTTCTAACACACCATTTTTAAATTTTTTACTCGAAATTGAAGAATCTTTTGGGATCGGTATCAAGGTGAAATAAGCTTTTTCACCTGCAAAAGCTTTAACTTCTATGCTTTGCTCAAGCTTTTTTATTTCTATATCTTCTTCACTTTTCACCCCAGGCAATTTAATTGAAACGATTTGTTTGTTCCCCAAATTTTTAATTTCTGTTTCAGGTTCTTCTGTAACTTTTGGTACTTTCTTCTCTTCCAATTCTTCAACTTCTTCAACCCCAGCTTTTACTCCAAGCCTTTTTTTCAGTTCAGGCTCAATTTTTTTGTAATCACCAGAAGTTTTGATTTCGATTTTCGGTTCCATGCCTGGAGCACTCCTGATAGTTATGCTTATGCCTCCCCCTTTGACAATTGGCTTTGACTTAAGCTCATGGAACTTAAAAGAAGGGAAAGAAAAGAACTTATCCATCCTTTCAAACTCTTTTTCTATATCTTCAAAAATGCTTTCAAATGGACTTAACACTTTTCTTCTTGCTTTTACTTCTTCACCACAAAAAGGGCAAAAATTCCATTCTTTTTTCAACTTTTCTCCACAGTTTGGGCAACTTTTCTTTTCAAACATTTTCCCACTGATTTATTCACTTTCAGAAACTCTTGGTGCTAGGATGAAAGTGAGTGAAATTTTGTCAGGAACTTCAAAACTTATTTTAATCGGATAATCTTGTCCCCACTCTAACTCAACAACATCTGCAATTTTGGCTGCTTTAACCATCTTTTCAAGATAATCTAAAGGATACCTTGCTGTAGTTTCTTTGTTTGCTTTCAATTCAATTAAAGCTTCTTCCCCCTTTTCAATTTCAAGTTCAGTTGAGCTAACATCCCCTTCAGCTTTCATTGAAAATTTAGAAGGAGATGCCCCAAAAACAACAGCATCAGAAACTGTGCTCGCATCTTCTATTCCAGTTTCAAGAACTTCTGAACTTATTTTAGCTTTTGTTGTAAACTGAAGTTGATCAATGGCTGGAATTTCTTCTGGGCTTAATTCAAGTAAGGGAAGGGCAAACCTTCTCTTGCTACTATTTTGCAACAAAATTTCTATTTTCGAGTCTTGAAGAGTAAAAATAGCTTTATCTTCACTGCTAGCTCTTTTAAGGGCAGACAAGAAATTTGAGATGTCAAGACCAATTGAATGCTCTTTATCAACTTCGAATTCTTCAAAAGCTGATGCATGCATTTTGAAATCAACAACTGCAACCATTGCTCTGTCTGCTGCAGTCAAGCTTATTCCTTCTTTATCTATCTTGAAAATACCTTCATCTATGAGCTCGCCTATTATAGAAACGCAATTTCTCAGCAAATCCACATCTTTCAACACAGCTCTAAACATACAATCCCTCTTTCCTATATAATTCTTCTACCTTCTTAAATAAATTTAAATCCAACCCTTTTAAATCTTGTACAACATCAGCTTTAAGCTTTCCATCAAAGCAAATACAAAAAACTCTTACAATTTTTCCTTTTTCCAAACTTTCTTCACAAGCTATTTCAACTTTACCAGTTTCATCTTCTAATACGAAAGAGTTTTCAAGAACATCGACAATTTTCCCAACAAGAGAAACTTTTGAATCCGTTTTTAATATTGAAGAAACTTTTCTTGGCTTGTAATTTTCAATCATGCGTTTAATTTCATTTAACAAAAATAAATACTTTTCAACAATAAGAACGCCAACTGTAGCCACATTTTTTGCACTTGTAAAAAATGGTTGGAGGTTCGTCTGCAGCTCTTGTTTGTTGCATCCACCAATAAGCTTCCATGTTTTCACACTTCGGGCACATAACTGTTGTTGTTGGCAATTCCGCTATACCTTCATCTTTTCCCATAACTATTACTTCTTTTTTCCCTTCCACAACTTTCTCAGTTATAGTTACTTTTTCGCTTGATTTTAGCTTGTGTCCACATTTCCTGCAAACCAAATAGCCTTTTTTCTTTTTATCAGCGAGCATCAAATTTCCACATTTTGGGCAAAACATTCAAATTCCCCCGAAAATCCAATGTGCCACAACCTTAAAATATCCTAATTTTGGAATAATAAAGATTACTCTTCCTTTGATTTGCTCTTTTTTAACAGAATGCTCGAATGGAAGAAGACCTTGGTTGTGGTCACCCTTTGTCATGTAAGTCCCGTCAGCATTAATTTTGATTATCCTATGTATTACAGGAATGCTTTGACCAGGAACTTCATAAACTACCACATCCCCAACGTTATAATTTTCACTACCTTGAACTATTGGCAAATCCCCTATTTGAAAACCATTTTTGAAAGGCCAAGAATCAATAAAGCTCCTGTTGTATCCCATGTTTTCTTCCAACCATTTGTAATGGACTTCTTCTGTAGTTTCATCATGAACCATGGAAGAAGTTAGCACAGAAACTGCAGGATATTCTGTAGAAAGCACTAACCCCAGAGCAAATTTTGTGATTAAAGCTATGTAAGCTCCACCTAAGATGTAAGGAAGATAAGATTGCTGTTTAATCAAGTAAAGGATTAAAACAAAAATTAAACCCAAGAAATAAGTTGTGATGCTTTTCACAGAAAGGATGTAGAGAAGGAGAACTGTTAAAACAGAGTAAATGAAAATTCCATATTTCTTCTCAATTTTTTCGATTTTTTTCTTGATTTTATGCCCTACCGTAGCTTTCCCCCCTCACTATTCCAGTAGCTATCAAATGAGCAATTCTCAAAGGTTCTGGTATATAGCTTCGCGTGCAACTCAACTTTATCACTTCTCTTGCTTCATCTTCGTTTATTCCTATATTTTGGAAATATATCTTTTTTAAATCTTTCACATAGCATTCTTTTATTGGTCCAGCATTTTTCACAGCTTTCCATCTTTCTTCAAAATCTTCAAATTTTTTTAAAGCCCTTTCCACTTTTTCCAAGTTTGGAATTTTCCTATTTATGACTATGGTTGGAAGATTTGTTTTTTCATAAATTTCTTTTATGTCAATCATGTTGAACCCAGCAACAGTTATTCCATCAAACATAATAACTTTGAGCTGAGGTTTGTGGCGAGAAGAATTCACTGCTTTAATTATTTTTTCCGTGGCATCATTCCCATCAACTAAAACTTCAGTTTTAAGCAAACCATCTAGGAATTTTCCACCTCTGAATATCACACCTATTACAGGAACAAGCTCTTTACTCTTTGGTGTGAAAGCACTATCATCAAAGCCCAATATCCTTATTTCAGGTTTAATCATTTTTTCAAGAAAAAGAATAGGATTTTGGAAATATTAAAGCTTTAGGTTAAGCTTAAATAAATTCAATTTATAAGTGATTTTATGGCAAAGAAAGTTTTCCCAGAAGCGGTTGCAAGGCTTTTTTCTAGAGTTTTCGTTTGCAGAGTTTGTAAAGCTAAAATAAGGGCAGATGCAAGCAAAGTTAAAGCTGGGAAAGTTAAATGCAGGAGATGCGGCTCAAAGAGTTTAAGACCGAAGAGAAAACCAATGTGATTACATGGAAATAAGGTTCATAACTACTCGCGACTTGGAAAATTCTTCTGGGCAGAAGAAAGGAAGAGTAAGAGTTATTGTTTTAAAAGGAGAAGATATCGCAAACATTGATTTCACTTGCCCGGAATGCAATTACAACCAAAAGAAAAAAGAAGAGTTCAAGATGCCTTTAATGCTTAAATGCGAAAAGTGCGGTTTTGAGATTGAATTGAGGAGTTTGAGGGAAGAAATAAAGAAGAAGAAATTTTAAAAAACTTATTTTTATCTTTTAAATATTCTATTGAGAAGCTTTAGCTTCTCATGATGAGCATGATAGAATTTCAAAGAGTTTGGAATTGGTATTCGCGTGAATCTGTTTTAAATGCTTTAGTGGAAATAGCGAAAAATAGGGAAGTTGTTTCTGTTTACAGGGATGGTGTTTTCGGTAAAAGGCCTGATGTTATTTTGTACATGCAAGATGTTTTGCAAGCTGTTGCAAAAGGGGCAGTTGCTTTTCATGGCTCTGTGGAGAGATGGAAGCAACCAATGAAGCTTGATGTTGGTTTGGACAAAGCTCAATTGGATGCTATGAGGATAGGTTGGGATGTTTTGATAGATGTGGATGTTGACGATTTTGAAATCGCTAAAATAACTGTTAAGAAAATCATCGAAGCTTTTAAAGACCATGGAGTTTCTAGCTATAGTGTGAAATTCACTGGCGGCACTTCTTTTCACATCGGCATACCATTCGAAGCTTTGCCGGAAAAAATAAACTCTTTGCCAACAGCTTCTCAATATCCAGACATCCTTCACAAAATCATAGAATACCTCAAATGGTACATAAAAGAGCAGTTGAAAGAAGAAATAGAAGCTTTGGGTAAGCCAGAAGAAATATCCATGAGGACAGGGAAGCCGTTGAAAGAAATCTTGGAAAACGGTGAAATTGTTCCTTTCAAAATAATTTCAATAGATTTGTTTGGTTCAAGACACCTCTTCAGACTTCCTTACAGCTTGCACGAAAAAACTTTGAATGTCAGCTTGCCGATCAAACCTGAAGATATAGATAAATTTGAAATAGCTCAAGCTGCTCCGGAAAGAGTTAAAGTTGAAGAAAAATTTTTGATTCCAAAAACAAAATTGCACGATGCAGAAGCTCTTGTGGTTGAAGCTCTAGATTGGAGTTCCAAGTATCTGAAAGAAGAGAAAGAAGAAATACCAAAAGTTGAAGTTAGGAAGAAGAAAAAAATCAAAATTATACCAGAAGAGTATTTTCCGCCTTGCATCAAAACAGCTTTGGAAGGTTTGAGAGATGGAAGGAAAAGAAGCTTGTTCATTTTGGTCAATTTCTTGAGAACTATTGGATGGAGTCTTGATAAAATAGAAAGTAAAATAATGGAATGGAACTCGAAAAACATACCCCCTCTCAAGAATAGCTACATAAGAACTCAGTTGAGATGGCACTTCAGGCAAGAAAGAAATTTGCTCCCCCCAAATTGTGATAATGAGAATTTTTACGTTTCAATAGGGATTTGTAAACCAGATTCAACTTGCAAAGGAAATTCTGAAGAAATTGTTATAAAAAACCCTGTGAATTATCCTTTCAAAAAGCTTAAGATTAAGAAGAAGAGGAAAAAGTCTTAAATGTAGAGTTGTATAATTAGGTTGGAGCATATGGTTGAAGAAACTATAACTTTTGAAATGATAAGGAAGATTCAGAAAGAAGAAGCCAATTCACCAAAGCTAACAAAAATTCCTGAAAATTTTTACGAAAGTGTCAAAAATTATCTGCGACAGAAAAAAAGTTTAGCTGAGAAAATGGGAGATAAGAAAATTTCGGTTGAAGTAAAAAATGTTGAAAGGCTTGTTGAAGACATTTTCAACAGGAGGGAGAGGAAAATAGTGAGTTGGGCAGTGAATTCTGCAAGAGCTAAGATAAACGTTGAAAATTTGCTCGAAGAAGAGAAGGATTTTTTCGAAAAAATTTTGAATTTAATAAAGAGTAGGAGGGAAAAAATTTTGAATGAATTGATGGGTAAAGAGGAAAGTCAAAAAGAGAGCTTAAGCCTTGTGATTTTCAAGGAAAGTGTGCCTGAATTTGTTGGTGTAGATATGAAAACATACGGTCCTTTTGAAAAAGGGGATATAGCAAGAATTCCTGAAGAAAATATGAAGATTTTGGTAGAAAAAGGTTTGGCTGAAGAATTCAAAGTTAGCAAATAAATAAAGTTTAAATTGATGTAAGGTTGTAAATAGTTTATGAAATTTCCGAAAGTTTTGAGGACATTTTGCCCTTATTGTAAAAAGCATACTGAGCATGAAGTTGAAATAGCGAAAAGAAGACCAAGAGGAAGCTTAACTCATGGTCAAAGAATTTTCAAGAGGAAGCTTAAAGGTTATGGAAGCTTCCCAAGGGAGAATCCAAAAGGGAGAGAAAAGCCTACGAAAAAAATTGATTTGAGGTTTAAGTGCAAAGTTTGTGGAAAAATGCATGTTAAAGGCGAAGGGTGGAGAGCCAAAAAATTCGAGTTGGTGAAAAGATGAAAGAAGTGATAACATTACCGAAAAGCAAGTTTTTGAGGGTTGTTTGTCCAAAATGCAAAAACGAGCAAATTATTTTCAGCAAAGCCTCAACTGTTGTTAAGTGTTTGAAATGTAATGAAGTTTTGGCTGAGCCAACTGGCGGTGAAGCAAGAATTAAAGGCAAGATTTTAGAAAGATTTGGTTGAGGGAAAAATTTTTAAATACCTTAGATAAAATAATTTTTTAGTTTAAATAATCTAAAAGGTGTTTCGCATGCCTTTTTGGGAAGACCCTTGGGAAGAATTGGAAAGGATGAGGAGAAAGCTCAACTTGCTTATGAGAAAAGTTTGGATGCCAATAGAAGAAGAAGCTTTTGAAAGCTTTCCAGTTGACATAAAGGAAACTGATGAAGATTTAATAGTTGAAGCAGAGCTTCCAGGTTTTGAAAAATCAGAAGTTGCAGTAAGAGCAACAGAAGATAGCTTGGAAATAAGTGCAGAGCATAAAGAGAAAAAAGTTGAGAAAGGGGAAAGGGTCTTCAGAGCTGAAAGAAGGTATGGCGCTTTGAGAAGATTTTTAACGCTTCCTGTCCCAGTAGATTACGAGAAAGCTAAAGCTGAAATGAAAGATGGAATTTTGAGGATAACTTTGCCGAAGAAAGTTAAAAAAGTTGGGAAAGAAATAAAAGTTGAGTGAAGTATGGCAGAGAATTCAAATGAACTGCCGAAGCCTGAAGGTATATGTAGATTTTGTAAAAGACCAATTTACAAAGATTTGGCGAAGCATGAACTCATTTGTAAATTCAGTTGCTAGTCAGCTAATAATTCAAATGAGGAAAAGGCTTGCAACGATGAAATAAATTGCTAGAGTAGCTATATCGCTGAGTAAAGTTGCAAACGGCCCAGCAGCAACAGCAGGATCTATACCAATTTTCTTCAAGATTATAGGCAAGAGTGTTGAGATGGATGTACCAGCCAATATACCCAGAAACATGGAAAAACCTACAACCCAAGCTATTGAAAGATTTTTCTCCCAACCTATTATTTCAAAAATTGATAGCAATAAACCACACACAAAAGCTAGATAAAAAGCAACCGAAAATTCCCTTTTAAGCCATTTCTTTATTGAAAGCTTAGGGTCAATTGCAAACCCCCTAACTATAAGAGTTTCAGATTGAGTGCCTGCAGCATCGCTTACGTAAACTAAAACAGGTATAAAAGCTGCAAGCACTAAGTACTTGCTCAACATGCTTTCAAAAAAGCTAACTATTGAAGCAGCTATTGTTCCACCTATAATTCCAATCAAAAGCCAAGGAATTCTCCTTCTGACCATTTTCTTAGGGGGATCTTTAATCGTGTGGAATTCTTGCCCAACTTTGTAGAAAATTCCACCCAATTTTAGAATATCTTCCCTTGCTTCTTGGTTGAATATTTGAAGAATAGTGTCATAAGGAACAACTCCAAGGAAATGCTTTTCTTTATCCAAAACAGGCATCATTTTTATGCCGTGGGAAAGAGCAAGGTAAACAACTCTTTCTTGATGTGTGAAAGGAGAAACATAAACCAAATCCTTTTTCATCACTTCTTCTATTTTCCTATTTTTTCTTACTTCCAAAAGCTCTTTTATAGAGATAACACCTTTCAAAACATTCTCTTCATCAACCACATAAATGTAATCTATAGTTGCAAACTTCTTCACATTTTTCGAGATTTTCTTTTTAACATCGCTCACACTTTCCCCAACTTTAACCACGGGAACTTCAGTAATCATGCACGCTCCTGCTGTTTTGACCGGAAACTTTTTCATAATAAGAAATTGTCCGCTTAAACTTAAAATCAAATTGAATTAATCACTTCCCAAACCCTATTCCTTCAACTTCTATTCTTTTATTAACTTTATCAACAAAAAACTTGCAACCCAAAATTTTTTCACAAACAGAAATGTTTGAAATGCAGTGTTGAGTTATTTCTTCTACCGTCACGCAAGACTTGCCATGGGCTAAAGCTAAGAAAGGAATTATTTGGTCTGCCATGAATTTGTCTAAAGCTGCTTTCGATTCAATCGATTTTACCAATTCTTCAGCAGCTTCTTTTCCTATATCTTCTGCTCTCACTCCTCTTCTTCCTATGTTGTCAGCCCCTAGTATGGAGTTTTCAGTTTCAGCCCAAAGTGTGATTGAAGTTCCTTGAGAATAAGTTTGCGTAGAATAGTACTCAATTTCAACGTTTTCCGTAACTTTCTTCAAAATCGATTTTGCCGCTTCTGCTTGTCTAAGAGCTACTGATTCAGGTAAACTTCCTGCTATTGAAATTCCTTTGATAGATAAAAGTTTTCCGGGGTTTGTCAAATTCACATAACTCAAAAGCTTAGCAGGGGTGAAAGTTATCTTAACTCTTCCTCCACCTCTTGGATAAAAACCTTGTTTTATAACTTCAATTTCCGGTAAAGGAAGACCAAGTTTGTTTAAAATTGGAAATGTCACATATTTAACAAATTCAATTGTCGGTGCACCTAACCCTGCTGTACCACCTATTACTTCAAGTGTGACTTTTTTATCTGCAAATATCAACATGGGTGTAAGGGTTTGTAGAAGCAAAGATATGCTTCCAGCTGTACCTATGTCTATTGTTTTATCTCTTATTTCAAATTCTTTTGGTATGAATTCAACTTCCATTGAACCATACTGCAAGCCAGAAACTTCAGCTTTGCAAAATTCAGCGGCAATTTTTATTCCTGTTAAGTGCTGAGGCATTAAACCAGGTTTAGGGCGAGAAGCCCTTATGTTTATTACTTTTACTGGCTTTAAAGTTAAAGCAGATAAAGCTATTGAAGTTCTCAAGACTTGACCCCAACCTTTCGAGCCATCGATCAAAATCATATAATTTTCTTAATCTTTGAAAAAATTTAATTTAAAGGTTCCCAAGAATTCCAATTACAAGTATACCAAAAAAATTCAGAAGATAAGACAAGATGAAAAACCTTTTAATTTCGAATTTTGCAGCCCCTAGTAGAGCAACTCCTATTTCATCTGGCAAAGGAGAAGCTATGATGAAGCCTGCTATAACAGGAACAAACCATCTTAACTTTGAGTAGGCAACTCTTTTCCAAAGCCAAAGCTCTAGCCTTAAATCTTTTGGTATTATGGGCTTTGTTACTGGTTCAAGAAAAATTTTAACTTCTTCATACAAAAGCTTAATCTCATCTATAAGCTTATCCCTTACAACCTTGTATATAACATAATCTCCAAAGACAGAGCCAAATGCTCCTATCACTGCTATCAAAAAAGGGTTGAACATTGAGCCTAGCGTATAAATTAAAGCTGTAGCCGGAGCAACTGTAAGGCTGGAAGTGAACATTAGCCCAGCAAGAAAAGCTGAAAGGTAGCCAAGATAATGCAGTTGTTTTAAGAATAAAAAGCTTGATTCATTTTTAAGCATGAGGTAAGCAATCAAAATGCTCAATAAAAAGAGGAAAAGGTTTTTATACTTCCACTTTTTAAGTTTTTTCAAATGATTTGAAATTTGTGAATTCAGCTTGCTTTTCTTGTAAGAATATTTTTTCATTTTTTAAATTTGGCTTTTAAATTTTAAATTACAATTCTTTCAACTTTTCTTCAATTCTTATCATCTCATTCAGCTTGCTTATTCTTTCACCAGAAACTCCGAATTTAACATATTCACAACCCAAACCCACAGCCAAATGAGCTATTAAAGAATCTTCAGTTTCACCAGAGCGATGGGACATTATCGTAACAATTCTATTCTTTTTTGCAATTTCAACAACTTTAATCACGTCGCTTATTGTTCCAGCTTGGCTAGGCTTAACTATCATTGCATTGCTTGCTCTCATTTCAATCCCATCTTTAAGCCTTTTCAAGTTTGTTGCATACAAATCATCACCAACTATTAACTTGTTTGGCAAGTTGCTTGTTAAAATTGCAAAAGAAACAAAATCGTCTTCCATGAAAGGGTCTTCTATGTAGCTTATGGGATACTCTCTAGCTAAATCTTGAATAAATCTCAATTGCTCAACTCTATTCAAAATCTTATTCGAATAACGATAAACATAGTATTGCTTACCATCCCAAAGCTGGGAAGCAGCAACATCTAACCCAATCCTAAGCAAATTTTCATTTGCAATTTTTTTCAGCAAATTCAGCAACTCATTTAAACTCAAGCTTGTTATCCAACCAGATTCCCAATTTCTTCCGTAATCGAAAGTTGGGTCTACTTGCTTAAGCAGCTTCCCAAGCTCAATGTATGCTTCAGAAATTTTTGAAATAGAATTGAAAAAAGAGCTTTGATGAACAGGTAAAAGCAAAAATTCTTGTATATCGCTTCTATTTTCTTTCCATCCTCCAGCAACATTGCAAACAGGTTTGGGCATTGAAATTTTCGTCTTAGTTTTTTCGGCCAAATATTCAAAAACTTCTAAGCTTTCTTCCAGAGCAAAAGCTTTGAGGAATGCTGAAGAAATGGCTAAAGCCAAGTTACCGCCAATTTCTTTTAACTGAGGAGTTTTGTCTATTAGCCTTATGAAATTGTCAACATCTTCTTGATTTTCAAAATCTTCATTTGTAAAGCTTCTTTTGATCAAAAGAAATTTTTTCACCACATCTTCAACTGGCAAGTAAACAACTTCATGTTTTCCCCTACTCGTGCCGATCGGGACAGATGCCCTAACTTTCCCTTTAGAAGTTTCCAACTCAATTTCAACAGTTTTTTTGGAGTTTGTGGCAAAGATTTGTCTTATTTCGATTTTCTTGACTTTCATTAATTAGAATTTGGTTTTATGAAAATTAAATTGCTACCAAAAACTTAAATTTTCTTTTGAAGTGAATAAAGAGCTCTGGTTAAATTTTCAAGATCTTCTTTTGTTCTAATCTCAATTTGTGGAAATTGAAACTTATAAACTTCAACATCTCTTATAACACAAGGAAAATTTATTACACTTCCTCCACCTATCCTTGCTCTACCACCCACTATTACATCTCCAAATATTATTGTTTGTCCACCCACCCATGCCTCTTCCTGCACTACTGTATTCCCACCCACCCATGCCTCATCACACACCACTGCATATCCACCCACCCGCGCTCTATCACATACTTTTGCATAATCACGCACCACTGCATAATCACACACCACTGCTCTATCACATACTTTTGCATAAT
>JAWCEU010000019.1:0-8944 GCA_039092155.1 Candidatus Aenigmatarchaeota archaeon | reverse complement strand
ATGTCGGGAATTGCATTCTTTGCAAAACTTGCGTGGAAAATTGCCCAGAAGGTGCGATGAAATTGAATGAAAAAGAGAAAAGGCCTCAACCTTCTTCAGGTTGTTTAGGCTGCTCTAATTGCATTTTGGTTTGCCCTCAAAAAGCTTTAAAACCAAAAGTAGCTACTTTTGATTTTCTATTGGCAGAAGCTGCTAAAGCTGCAATTTCAAAATTCAAGAAAGTTTATTTTGTAAACTTCTTGCAAAGAATGGCAAAGCTTTGTGATTGTTACAATCAACCTCTTGAGCCTGTTATAAGTGATATAGGAATCCTTGCTAGCAGCGATATTTTAGCTATAGAAAAAGCAACTTATGATTTAATTTTAGAAAAAGAAGGGAGAGATGTTTTTAAAGAGTTGAACAAAAAATCTTTTTTAGAGCAACTTAAAGCTGCAGAAGAATTGAAGATGGGAAGCAAAGAATTTGAGTTAGAGAGAATTTAGCTTCATTTGCTTTATCCTTTTAATCGCTTTCTCCAAACCTTTTTCATCATTCACAGGAATCCAATTCCTTTCATCTATTATCATACTTCCAACTTTACCTTCTTCACACAATTCTTTCAAAAGCTCAGATTCCCAATCAAAAGGTGGTTGTCTTTTTAAAATATGTTCATTCACTTCTGGCTCTGCTGCATAAACTCCTACATTTGTTGGTATAGGAATGAGTGGCTTTTCTTCAAACTTTCTCACAAACCCATTCTCACCTAAAACAGGCATACCGAACGAGTATTCCACTTTTGGAACTATAACCATTGTTACTAAAGCTCCTTTCTCAACATTTTTTTCATGTTGAGCTATCAATTTCTCTTCAAATCTTTCTTCCAAAATCAAGTCATCCGAGTAATGTATTATGTATGGTTTTTCGGGATTAATAACGCCATTCTTCAAAGCAAGATGAATTGCTCCTCCTTTGCCAAGTAGCATTTCTTTTTCAATCGAATATTTTATCGTTTTTGAAGTGTAAAGAGGATTTCCTCTCTCTTTTTCCCCTTCCACATACTCTATAACTTTATCATATCCATAGCCCAAAAGCAAAACAACTTTATTTATACTTAGATAGCAATTTATGCAATAATCAAGCAGAGTTTTCCCTTCGATATTTAAGAGGCATTTAGGTTTTCCTTTTGTGATATGAGATAAACGAGTTCCTTTTCCACCAGCATGGATGAGAAGCTGATAGTCATAAGCCATATCTTTATTTTTCTTTTAAAACTAAAAAATTTTATGGGGGTTTTTGAATACAAAGGAATAAAAATTGAGTGGTTAGGCCATGCTTCTTTCAAAATTTCAAATGATTTGAAAATTTACATAGACCCATTTGATTTGAAAGAAGGAGAAAAAGCTGATTTGATTTTTGTTACTCATGAGCATTATGACCATTGTTCTGTCGCTGACATAAAAAAGCTTGTTAAAGAAGATACAATTGTTGTGATACCAGAAGATTGTATAGCAAAGCTTAGAGATTTCAAGACTTTTCCCGTTTTACCGAGTAAAAGCTATGAAGTTAAAAGAATAAAATTCAAAACAATTCCAGCTTACAATTTGAATAAAGCTTTTCACACAAGAGCAAGCAATTGGGTTGGTTATGTGATTGAAGTTGAAGGAGTAAAAATCTATCATGCTGGTGACACAGATTTTGTGCCTGAGATGAAGGAGCTTAAAGAAATAGATATAGCTTTAGTTCCTGTTGGTGGAACTTACACGATGGATGCAGAAGAAGCTGCAAAAGCTGTAAACTCTTTCAAACCTAAAATAGCTATACCCATGCATTACGGAAAGATAGTTGGGAGCGAAAAAGATGCTGAAACTTTTAAAAATTTGGTAAAGGAAGTAAAGGTTGAAATTTTATAAATTTTTGCTTCTCAATTCAAATTATGGCGATTTTACTTAAAAATTGGAGAGATGAATGGGAGGAAGTTAGTTTAGAGAAATATGAAGAACTTATGAGAAAGTATGTAAAACATGTAAGAAGAAATTGGTATGAAGTCCAAGGGAGAATTAGAGTTTTAAGCGAGAAAGAAGTTGGTATTTATAGCTACGATGGATTTTTAGTTTGCATCCTAACTTGTTCTGCTGATACTATGGAAAAATTCAAAAAAGTTGAAGGAAAAATAATCAAACCTATACCTGCCTACACAACTTATGATTTAAGTGGTAGGGAGATTTTTATACCGCATGTGAAATGAATCTTGCAGGTATATTTAAATACTACCAAAATTTAATTTCTATTAGCAATTGGGGTGAAAAAATGGCATTGGTTGTAAAATCTGCTGTTAGGGAATTGCTTAAAGGAGTAAGGGTAAGCGAAGATTTCTGGAAAGCTTTAGATGCTTCAGTAACAGCACAAGTTAAAAAAGCAATGGAAAGAGCAAAAGCTAACGGAAGAAAAACAGTAAGAGGGGCAGATTTGTAAAGTTGCTTTTACAAGAAAAAGCTTTTCTTCTTTTTTATTTCTTAAATTCGTAAAATTTATTAACCTCGTTTTACTTAAATAGTAGAATGTTGAAATTCGTGGTTGGAATAACCGGAACACTAGCTTCGGGAAAAGATACTGTTAAAGAAATTTTGAGCAAAAATTTTAACTGCTACACAGTTTCTCTTTCTTCCGTAATTCAAACTCAAACCAAGATAAAAGCTGATAGGAAAACTTTACAAGATATGGGAAATGAACTGAGAAAAAAATATGGGAATTTCATTCTAGCAAAGCTAGCAACTGATTACTTGCAAAAGGATAGAGAAATGATAATTATCGATGGGATAAGAAATCCAGGAGAAGTTGATTTCTTGAAGAAAACTTTTAAAGAAAAGTTTTTCTTGATTGCAGTAGATGCCCCTCTTGAGTTAAGGTGGGAAAGGATGAAAGCTAGAGGTAAAGAAGGAGACCCCAAAACTTTTGAAGAATTTTTAAAAGCTGATGAAAGAGATCAAGGCATAGGAGAACCTTTATATGGGCAAAGGGTAAGAGAATGCATGGAAATGGCAGATTTCCTTATCATCAATGATGGTACTCTTCAACAACTCAATGAAAAAGTTGGAAAGATTGTAGAAGAATTGAAAAAGAGGCAAAATTTTAGTTTTTAAACTATTGTTTGAAAGTTGGGTCAAAGTAAAGTCTTTTTGCTTCATACACAGCTGAAAAAATATCACCAGCTTTTGCTTTAACATAAGGGTCTGTTGTACTAAACCTTTTTGGCCTCCTGTTTTTAAGTGTTTCCACATCTTTCTTAAACTCATTGTATTTTTGCTCGTAAACATGCAGAGAATTGCAGCTGTCCCTATATATTATGCTTCTTGGTAAATTCATGTGAAAGTAATCGTTTAAGCACTCTATTACTAACAATCCTATAGCAGCAATACCCATAACATTTTCATACCATGCACAGTACAAATCTCTACTCCTCCAATCACTCTCAACGTAAAAATTCTTGTCATCATCGATTTTGAACCAAATTCTTTGTAAGCAAGGAGGTGCATCAAGTTTAGAATCTACTTCAGGAATCCATGTTGTTATTTGAACCCTATTGGAATAAGGAGCTTCTCCAAGCTTTTGAATTACATACAAAAGTTGACCACCAGGGCCGCCTATCCTATTGAAGATTCTATCGTGATAGGTGTAAGTGTAAATCCCTCTTCCAACCAAATAATCTTTTTCACCAAGCAAAATGTCTCTGATATAAGTGGGAAAATTCTTCCAAATAGGTAGAGGTAATACACCACTTATCATCGGCTCTTCCAACAGATTCAAAATTAAAACATTCGAGCTACATTCCAATATTCTATCATATTCTTTGCCGGGAACATAAGATTCTTTCTTGCTCCAATAATTAGCTTCATAGATTTCCAAAAGCAATTCTTCGTATGCTTCTGGTAAAGAATTTGCTGTTATGTTTATAAAAGGTTTCATGTTAGAACCAGTCCAAAAAACTTTTTTTCTTCTTTTCTTCTTTGGCCTTCATCTTCAATACTTTTCTTGCTTGCATTTCTGCTTGTTCAGCAGATTTTTTATCATTACCAACACCGCAAGTATTTCCGACTCCAACCAAAATCACTTTTCCTTTTGAATTTTTTATACTTCTCTTCACTGCTTCAATCGCCAAAGGAACTGCTTTGAGTATTGGCTCAGTTATTGGTTGGAAAGCTTCTTCTTGTGACATTTTAATCACAATCGAATCTAAGGGTATTTTTTTCTGGGTTGCAATATTTTCTATGTAGGCTCTATCTACACCAATCCCACCAATCGCGACACCAACACCTTCAGCAACTTTTCCAGTTTTTTCACCTTCAAGCTTTAATGCAGCATCAACTGTTATTATTTTGCTTATTTTCTCCCTTTTCACTATTTTTTCAACAGCCCTTCCAAGCTTCCCCAACCTTCCTCCTGGACCTTTGGCTTTGATTATTATCACTTCTTTTCCCTCAATCTTTTTTCTGGCTATAACCACATCTTCTTCAGTTTCTTTCACTCTTGCATTTTCTATCATTTTAGCAGCCACCATCGAACCTACTGAATCGCCTATGGGCCAACCTTGGACAAAAGCTTCTGTACCATTTAGCAAAGCTTTAGAAATCTTTTCAATTATTGGAAGTTGCATTTCCAAAATCATACCAAGCTGTAAATTTTTTGTCTTCCTAACTAGCTCTACATAATGTTTCACGATTTTGGCTAGCTGATAAATGCTTATCGCTCCGCTTAAACCCATCATCAAGTTAGCTTTTTCTTCTTTATTCAAGTTTCTTCCTATTTCTTCCACAAAAACCTTGAACTTTTCTTCTGAAAGATTTGAAATATGCTCTATCTTCTTTATTATACCAAAAGGATCCAAGCTCACAGGCTCAATGCTGAAAAATTCCATGAAACTATCAATCTTTTCTTTTATCTCTCTTCTCGATTTCTTTTCCAATTTTTTCATGACAATGTTTTTAGCTTGATTCGCAAGACTTTCAAGGAAAACTACAGATTTCTCCAATTTCCATAAAAGTTGAGCTACCATTAACCTAGGGTAGAAGTTAAAGAAGATTAGCAATATGAATAGCCATAAAAGGTTAGAAAAGATATCTCCACCCATCTGAAAAAGTTCATACATAAGCATCCTATCAAAAATTGGTAATAAGAGTATTTATTATTATTTTGCTAATAAATTTTTAGGGATTATGAATTGGAAAATTTTGTTGCTTGTTGTTTTTATTTTCTCTTTAGTAGGCTTTCTAGGGTTTACAGAAGAAGGCAGAAAATATGCGGAAATCTTGAGAAACGGCTTAGGTGGATTTACAAAACTGCTAGGTAATTTTGTTGCCCCATTTTCAACAACAAAATCTTCTTCACCTTTCGAGTTTGAATTGGTTGTTGAAAAAGAAGCTATTTTTGGGCAAACTTTCTCTTTTTCGGGCTCAAAATTTTTCTCCACATGCAGAGCTTTAAGTTTGAAGATAGATGGAAAAAATTGGGAAATAAATGAAGAAATCAACGTAAGTTTAGAAGGGAAGGGGAGTTTAGATTTTGATTTGAGCGGGAAAGCTAAATTGAGTGCTGAAGCTGCTTCTCTTCAGCTCAATAATTTCAAAACGAATGAAGCAAAAATAGAGATGGAGTTTTTGCCTGAAAAAATTTATTTAAACAATACAAACCAAAAATTGATTAACTTGACATCAGCCACAGGAAGAGTTTTAAAGAAATTTGAAGGTATAGAAATAAGTGCTAATTTCACGAAAAGTAATTTGAAAATAGAAAATTTCTTTGGCTCTTTGGAGCTTGAGAAAAATTTAATTATATACGGAAGTGCAAATGAAATAGAGATAAATGGAAAAAAGATTTGAGGTGGTTCGATGAGGGTTAAAGAGTATGGAAAGAGGGAAAGGCCTAATGTTGCCCTTTTTGTAGACGGCCCTAACATGCTTAGAAAAGAATTCATGATAGATTTGAGAGAATTGAAGAAAAGGGTGGAGAAGTATGGTAGAGTTATAGTGGCAAAAGTTTTCTTGAACCAATTTGCTCCAGAGAAGCTTATAGAAGCGATAATAAATGAAGGGTTTGAGTCGGTAATGGTCTTAGCTGAAAAGGAAGAAGAAGGAAGTGATGTTGATGTTGCATTAGCCGTTTCTGCCATGGAAACTTTGCTGACAAAAAATGTTGATGTTATTGCTATCGCTACAAGAGATGCAGATTTCTTGCCAGTTGTGCTTAAAGCTAAGGAATACGGGAAAAAGGTTGTAGTTTTGGGAACGGAGCCTGGATTTTCTGTTGGTATGAGGAATGCTGCTGACTTCGTGGAGAATTTGTGAAGCTCAAAAATATTTATTTTTGCTAACACAAATTTAATAAAGGTGAGAAAATGGTTTTTGATTTTTTGAAAAAAATCTTCAAGCATGAAGAACCTTTAGAGCTTCCAGCAGAAGAAGAGCAAGTTCAACCTATTTACGTGAGAATCGAAAAGCTGAAAGATTTCGTTGACATAGAAAGGGTAGCCAAACTTGTGAGAGAAGGTAATATAGTGTTCTTAAAGACAAAAGAGTTGCAGAAAACTGACTTAGGAGAATTTCAAAATTGTATTCAAAAACTCAAAAGAGTTTCAAACCAATACGGTTTTGACATAGCAGGGACTGAAGAAGGTTACATAGTTGTTACACCGCCTTTTGCTAGGATAGCAAGGTAATCTTTTACTTCAAGAAATCTAAAATTTTGCGCTGATAAATGAAGCTTTTCAATAATTCGCTATTTTCAACCCATTTTCTTATAGGTATGCTCAATTTGGTTGAAATATAGTTTAAAGCTTCTTCTATGTTGTTGAATTTCAAAGGCTGTTTTTTTAAAGTTTCCCTTACACTTTCTCTCACAAGCCAAACTCCCAAAGGCATGATAAAGCCTGGATGCGCTTCTCTTAAAATCACAACTCCTGCTTGCCTTTTTTCCCTTTCTAAATATTCGCTTACCGCAAGCCTTGAAGCGTAATAGCAGCCTCCTATTTCTGCATATGTTGTTCTTCCTTCAAAATTTTCATAACTTGAAAAAATTGCAACTTCTTTCCCTTCTGGGTTCCAAGTCGTTTTCGGATACCAAGCTTCTACAAGCTCATACTGCCAATGGGAAGGAATCATAAGAATTATCCAACGGTTATCCAAAGCAACATATTCATAAACCCTGAATTCGTTAATTAGCGGGAATTCTTTCACTTTTTCCAAAAGTTTTTGTGATATTATGGAATCGACTGCAGTTATGCTCCATCTAGTTGGAACGAATTTCCTATTTTTCTTTATCCCAAACAAACCTGCTGAAAAAGCTTTTTGTATTTTTGAAACTAGCACGCCTTTAGAGTAAAGCCAAACCACAGCCTCGCTTGCTTTTAAATCTGTATCGTAAAAGACTTTTTCAATTTTATGGTCAGTTTTTATTGAAGCTACTTCAAGATTTTTCAAAGGAGCTGAAGGCCCATAAGGCTGAACTTCATCATCTAAAACCAAAGTTCCTGAAGGTTTTTTCAAGAATTCTGCATTGGTTTCAGCCGAAGATTTGGATAAAGCAAGCTCTCTTGTAAACTCAACTATCTTGTTTTTTTCCAAATCTTTAACATGGACGCGGTATTTACCCCTAACAAGTTGAGAGCGAAAATCAACTATTTCTTCTATTGTTTTTCCTCGCCAGAGTTCAGGCGTCCCTAAAATAAAAGTGTTGCCATGAACAGGTGGAATTAAAGGACCAATACTAACATGAGGATATCCAATTCTTCCAACGAAGATGTCTGGAGGTGAAGACCCTTCTAAGCTCAAACTTTCAATTAAAGGTTTTGTTTTAATTTGAGAGTAAAACCTTACTATTACAGGACATCTTGTTTTTCCACATAAAAGTTTCGCACCTCTACAAATGATACATCTCACATCCTTAGCAACACTTCTTATTTCAGTTGAAGTAAGCTCTGTCAAGATTTTTTTATCATCTATCAGCTGGGAAATCCAAACATTTTGCATAATAAAAGATAGAAAAGTTAATATATACTTAATTTTGGTTGGTAAAAATCTAAGATTTAAGTCAGTAGCAATATAGTGCTGATTATTATCTTCACCAAATAAGTTATTGAAGGGAAGTGATGGAATGATTGTTAAAGAAATAAAATGTAAATCTTTGCTAAACAAAAGTCAACTTGCCGATTATTGCATAAATTGTTATGTGGGTTGTAGTCATGGATGCAAGTATTGTTATGCTGCTTCCATAACAAAAAAATTCTCTCCTCACAAAGAAATGTGGGGTGAATTTGTTGATGTTAAAGTTAATGCTGCAGAAATCTTGAAGAAAGAAATAGGAAAAAAGAAAAAAGGGAAAGTGTTCTTAAGCAGTTTAACAGATCCTTATCAGCCTTTAGAAAGAAAATATCAGCTGACGAGAAGATGTTTGGAAATTTTGCTTCAACATAAATTTCCAATAATAATCCAAACAAAATCTTCTTTAGTTTTGAGAGATTTAGACCTTTTGAAAAAATTCGAAAGTTGCGAAGTTGGTTTTACAATAACAAGTTTGAATGAAAAAGTTAGGAAAGATTTTGAGCCAAATTCTTCCCCTGTTGAAGAAAAGCTCGAAGCAATTAAAATTTTGAGAAAAAACGGGATTTTTGTTTATGTTTTCTTTGGCCCAGTTTTACCTTATCTTTCCGATGAAAATTTGGAAAAGTATTTTGAGAAAATGGTTGAATTGGATGTGAATGAAGTTTGGGTTGATAAGCTCAACCTCAAGCCTGGAGTTTGGGAGTCTGTTTCTCTAGTTCTTGAAAAAAATTACCCTGAACTTTTGGAAAGATGGAAATTAATTCTTTTTTCAAGTAGTGGTTATTGGAAAGATTTGAAAAAAAGAATTGAAAAAATTTCCATAGATAAAGGAATCAAATGTGTTTTTTGTTTCGATTGAAAAGAGTAACCAAAAG
>JAWCEU010000018.1:0-9176 GCA_039092155.1 Candidatus Aenigmatarchaeota archaeon | reverse complement strand
AAAGAGATAGTAACCTAAAACTGCCACAAAAATAACTAAGATTAAAATCATTGAAAGGGAAAAAAGATTTAAAAGGCTTAAAATGATTAGAGATAAAGCTAAAATCAATAAAGGAAAAAAGATTGCAGTTGAAAAAATAGCATTTGGTGTGATTCTCAAATGGCAAAATTCTATTTCTTCTTTAAACTTTTTCTCCAGACTTTTTGGTAATGGTAATTTAATAAAATCAAACTTGCTTGCAATTTTTTCATAAAGCGAAAGCTTTCTGTAAGCGTATTCTGCTTCTAAAAATTTCTTGTAACTTTCGCCGCCTATCATTTTATCTTCTCCTTAAACCAATTCAACCATCTTTCATAAATCATTTTTGAATCTAAGCCACCAACTTCTTGCCTAACTTGCTCAGAGATTAAATGAAAAGCTTCGTTGCTTTCCACGACAGTTTCAGCTTCCAAGATATCATCTCTTCCCAACTCTTTTGCAAAATCTACCATAGTTTGCTTTATTTTTGCTCTTAACAAAATGTTTTCCCAAACAGCATCCCAGTTACCGTGCCATTCTCTAACCCTTTTGGCAATTTCGTTCAAAACTTGACTTTCACCATTTATCAAAACATCTGTAGGCTTAAGCCTATCTTCTTTAGCAGAATATTCCATCAAAGTAACAAAACCTCCTTCATCCAAAGGGTCTTGCTTCCAATGTTTCCTTACTTCTGTTAGCTCTGTAACGCGCCTAAACCTTCTCAGCCCGTCAGGAGTTTTAAGCAGATTGCAAATTGTTATCACATCTATTGCTTTAAAGCTTGTTGCTGGAACTTCCAAATCATTCACAACCCTGTCATAAACTCCATAAGCTGATTCGCCATGAATTGTGCCAGCAACAAGATTTGCCAAAGCTCCAATTCTCATCGCCTCGAACAAGGCTTTAGCTTCCACACTTCTTACTTCACCCACAATCAATACAGAATCCCCAAGCCTTAAAGCAGTTCTCAAAGCTTCTTCTGCCGGCAATTCAGCTTCAACTCTTGTTATAACTGAGCGTGTTTTAAGTCTTTCTATGTTGTAGCCAAGATTCATCAATTGAACTGCAGGAAGCTCCAAAGTATCTTCAACCAAACAAATCCTGAACTTTTTCATGACTTCAAGCATTATTGCTCCTAACAAACTTGTTTTTCCTGAACCTCTTCCTCCAGCCACAAGCAAGCTTCTCCCCCCATCTATTATGAAGCTCATCAGACCTGCGTAAAGAGGATCAAAAAAACCAACTTTTATGAAAAGCGGGAAAGTCCAAGGCTTTTCCCTATGTCTCCTGAAAGCATATCCTAAACCATAAGGGGAAAGGGTTCTTGTTATAGCTGCAACTCTTGCCCTTCCACCAGGAACTATCAGCTCTGTATCTAGCACAGGATTTGCTTCGTCTAAAGGTCTTCCAGAATAAAGCCTAAATCTTGTTGCCCAAGCTTCTGCATCTTCTTTTGCCGGTATCAAATTAGTTTCACATTCTTCAAATTCACTATGGTTGACAAAAATTGGTAAAGTGCCTATTGGTGAATTAACATAAACATCTTGCACGTTTTCGTCAGCAAGCAAAACTTCAAGAACGCCGAAGCCTGCTGTGTAGCGAACTAAAATTTCAGCAAGCTCTTCTATCTCTTTTGCAGAAAGTCTTAAGCCCATGCTCAAAGAAACATCTCTTATCAAATCCCTTCCCAGATTCATGAAAACTTCCCTTGTTTTTTCTGGTTCTGTCAATTCTGCTTCAGAAGGGCGATGAGCTGTTAAATATCTTCTTGCTGCTTCAAGCACAGCATATTTTTCTTCTGTGAGCAAGAATTCGGGCGGAGTAACAAGGTAAAAACATCTTACCTTTCCTGGAATTTTAAAAATTTCAACGGATATGTTGCCGATTTTATATTTCTTAAGAGATTGTGCATTCTTGGGTGGAACAAGCTTATACCTTGTGAACATGAAAGTTGGTCTTATCAACGGAGAAAAAATTTCTCTGTAAAAACTTCTATCTCCAAGCTTGAAAGTAGAAAGTTTTGGTTTAGCCAATTGAATTAACTTGCATCCAGAAAGTATTTTTTCCATAGGCAACAAAACATTTTGAAGGTATTGTGTGTGACAAGGTTTAAATTGAGCTGGAGCTTTTTCTTCCATCAACTTCTCATAAGTTATCATTTTCTTAAGTTTAACGTAAGCTCCAACAGGGTCTTTCCTCAAAACTTCTCTCACTAAAAAATTTAGCTCTCTCAACCTTTTTTGAGAAAGCTTCTCACAAATTTTTGGACCAAACTTATCAACAGAAATCAAATTTTCTTCATTCAAAATTTTGTTGTAAGCTTGTGCGATTTCTCTTAAAAGCTTCACTTGCTCGTATTCATATTCCCTTTCTCTGTTTTCAACCAAAACTATTCTCTCTACCCCTTTTGCTTCAAGCAACACATCTATCACAACAGCCATGCAAGCTTCAGAATCTTCTATACTTGGCTCGATAACCCAATTCATCGCGTTTATTCTTGCAACATTATCTATAACTTCATAATCAACCATACATTTAATTTATCTATTTCACAAAACAAATGTTTATTGATAAGCATGGCTAAAGAAGCTGAAGAAATTCTTACAAGCGAAACAATAAGGAGGTTGAACGAATACAGCAACAGGATTAAAAATTTGGAGCAGAGAATTGAAAGAATGGAAAATAGGATGAATAGTTTGGAAGAGAATGCTTTGATTCAGTTGGGGGAGCTTAAAGTAAGTTTGGAAAGGATTTCTCAAAAATTGTCTTCATTTTCAGACAAGCTTTCTACTTTGGAAAATGAAATCTTAAGGATTGGGAAAGAAATGGGAAAAATGGCATTAAAAAGCGATTTGAAAAAAATAGAAACTTTTATCGATGTTGTTAATCCTGTAACTTCAAAGTTTGTGACAAGAGAAGAACTTGAAAGGATTCTGGAAGAAAGGGAAAAAAGCTCATAAATTTGTATTTAAAAAACGAAATAAAATTAAGGGAAAAATATGGCTTTGCCTTTCTTGCAACAAAAGCCTGAAACTTCTCCAAGGATACCTGTTGATAGGGTAAGAGAGCTTTCTTCAAGAGGTTTTTCCGAAGTGGATATAATTGACATTTTGAGAAAAGAAGGGTATAGTGCTGATGAAATAGACGAAGCCTTAACACAAGCTTTGAAGATGGGTGTTGCTGGAATTTCTCCTCCTGTTGAAACTGAAGTTAGTTTGCCTAAGCTTGAAGAATTGCAACCCAAAAAAACCGTTCCGGAAGTGCCTGAAACTTCTTTACCACCAGAATATTATGCAAGCTCAGCGTATGCTGAAACTGCATATCCAACTGAAGAGTATTTGGAGTTTTTGATAAAAGAAAAAACAGCTGACTTGGATGAAAAAATAAGGGAATTTGTTGTAAGATACTCTGAATTGGAAAAGAGGGTTGCTGAGCTTAACAACCAGCTAAATGAATTGGTTAAAACAAGAACAACAAGCGAGCAATTAATCTTAGCAAAGTTGGAAGAAGTTAAAAATTTGCTTTCAGATTTCGAAACTAGGATTTCTGGGCTAGAAAAAGCTTTTAAAGATGCTTTACCAGCTTTGATTGAAAGTGTGAGGGCTTTGAGTGATTTGGTACATAAAGTCAAAAAGTTTTAGCAAGCTTAAATTTTTTGATTCCAAATTTAAATTGATAGAAATGTTAAAAAAAGTTTTAGCGATGAGCTTAATTTTTTTGCTTTTGCCAACTTTAGCTTCTGCTCAAGGCCTTAGAGAATTAACCGAAGCTTTAAGCAAAAAAGGGTTTTTTGATATTTTGCTTTTTGCGCTCTTCCTCATAATATTCTTTGCTCTACTTCAAAAATCTAAAATCTTGGGAGAAAGCAGTGTTATTAACGGGATAGTTGCAGTTATTGCCGCTTTTCTCATCTCTTATTTCCCTTCAATTACAGGCTTTAGTTTAACTGAACCTATGTCAAGATTTTTCACACAAGCTAGTGCTATATTGCTTTTATTCTTGATGGCTTTGTTGGCGGCAAGCTTCTTCTATCCAAACCTTCCAAAAATGCTTGCTGAACACATTAAAGGCCCTACACTCCTTTATGTTTTAATTCCCCTTGCACTTGCCCTTCTTGTAACTTCAAGGATGATTTGGGTTATGTGGGCAGGTTACAGGCCTGGTGGTGAAGCTCCTGGCGTTGATGTAACTATAGTTATAGTTGGTTTGATCATTTTTGTGGTTGTTTTACTTGTTGCTGCTGCTATTGCTGGGGGAGGAGGTAAGAAGTGAATGGTTAGTGTGTTCGAATTGGTGATATTGAGATTGAAGGAATTGGGCTTCTTCACTTTCCTTTTACCATTCATACTAGTGGCTGCAATACTCTATGGCTTGCTCAGAAAATCTCAAATTTTTGGCCCGCCTGAAAAGAATGTTGCGATAAATGCGGTTGTGGCAATAGTGGCAAGCTTCATGGTTTGGGCTTCTCCGATAATTGCAGGTATAAACATTGAGCAAGAGTTGGCAAAGTTTTTCGTTCAAAGCATGATTGTAACTCTTGTTTTAATAATTTCAGTCTTGGCTTTTAGCATGTTTTTCGGTCCAAACTTACCGCAAACGATTCAAGAAAAAGTAGGGAGCAAATATCTTGGGATTTTCTTGATAGTTGGAGCAATAATTGGTATAACATTGCTCATGACAAGTGGTTTGACAAGTGTTTTCTTTCCTGAAGGAATTGGAATTGGTGTTGGAATTTCAGAAGATGTGTTAATAACAATAGCTACGATTTTCTTCCTAATCGTAATAATAGCTTTAATAGTTGTTTATGTGAGCAGAGAAGAAAAGAAGCCTTCTTCATAGACTTTCCAAGAACTCTCTTTCAGTGAAGTGGAGCAGGCCAGGAATAATTATAACTGCTGGCAGTGCTATATCTTTTTTCATCAAATCTTCAATTTTTTCAAAAAGTATCAAGCTTTCTTCACTTCCTGCCTTTGAAAAAACAACAACTTTATCTTGAAGTGAAATCAAACCTTCTTTCCTTGCCTCTTCTAAAGCAAGTAAAATCTCAAACCCTTCTCTAACGCTTAAAAATTCATTTTTTTCAGCATCCAAATCAAGAAGACAAAGTGTGTGAAGACCTCTCTCTTTATTCATTTTTATAACCTCGTAAACTGATTCTGGCAATTTGCCTTTTGTTTTTTCCCTCAAAGGCAAAGTAACACATGGTCCAAACTTGTAAATGTGAAGACCGGTTTCAGCTATAGCTGAAATTATAGAAGAGCCATGAATAACTTTTGTTTCAATACCTTGTTTAATAGCTTCCATCCTTAGTGAAATGTGGGTTGTTGCTATAAAGCAATCGCCCCCAACCAAAAAACCAACTTTTTTTGTTTTTGCTTCATTCAAAATTTCTTGAAAATTTTCTTCAACTCCTTTTCGAGAAAGCAGTTTAATTGGTTTTCCTATAATTTCTTCCAATTTTTCTTTAGTTGTGTTGAGCTTGGTTGTGTAAAATTCAGCAAACAGTAAATCGCAAGATTTAGCAGTTTCAAGAGCTTTGATGCTCATATCTTTTTCGTCGCTTAAACCCAAGCTTATGAAATAAAGCACCATAATTGACTTTCTTGAGAAAGAATTAAAAAATTTACCGTTTTTAAATATAGTATGGCTTTGGAAAATTTGGTTTTACAACTTATGGAAACTAAATGGCTTAAAAGACTTGAAGGAATTTCGCTCACAGATGTACCTTCTAATCTTTTAAGAAAGAATGTAAGCTCGAGGTTAGAACATTGTTTAGGGGTTTATAAACTTGGGAAATTGGTTGTTGAAAAAAATGATTTGCCTGAAGAAATAGCAATAGCTTGTTTATTGCATGATGTTGGCCATGCTCCATTTGGCCATCTTTCTGATCTTTTTGTCAGAATAGATGAGTTCGGAAAAGATCATGAAATTTTTGGCTCACAACTAATAAAAGGCGATGCTCCAGAAATTCAAGAATTGTTAGAAAAATATGGATTGGATAGCCAATTGGTAGCTGAAATAATTGAGAATAAAAGCATGTATTCTCAGTTTCTTCACAATCCAATTGATTTAGATTGTTTGGAAAACATTCATAGACTTTATGTTGAAGCCTTATACCCCATTTTCAAAGCAGAGCCTTACAACCCTTATAAAATTGCCAATTCTTACAGATTTTTGAATGGCAAAATTCATCTTAATGCTGAATGTTTAAAAGAAGTTGAAAAGCATGTTGAATTGAGAGGAATAGTTTACAACTGGTTATGGAAAGATGAAAATCTAAGGTTATGGGGAATGTTGGGTAAAGCTTTGGATATAGCATATGAGTGTGGTAGCATAAGTGAAGAATTCTTTTTGATGGAAAATGGAGAAGCGTTGAAATATTTGAGAAATTTAGAACCTACAAGAGAAATAATGAGAAAAATTGAAAGGGGCGAACTTTTTCACACAGTTTTAAGGAAAATTTTATTTAATTACCCTAATGTGACATTCATACCAAGAAGGAAAAGAATTGAAATTGAAAATGAAATTGGTGATGGTGTGATATGTATAGTGGGGAGCCCTCCCATTCGTAAGAAAATTGATATACCATTTAATTCCAAGCCCAATTTTTCTTTCAACAATGAGAATATTTACCCACTTTATTTTGTGGTTTATTGTGAGAAAAAAAGGTTGATTGAAGAATATAGAAGAAGAGCCATAAAGATTTGTGAAAATTTAAGCGATTTTTAAACTGAAAGATATTTATGAAAATCTCGTTCTTCGGGAAATCTGTTAAAGGCAAAGACCATTTCGAAAATGAAGATAATTTCTTGATAGACGAAAAGCTAAGAATTTTCGCTGTTGCTGATGGTGTAAGCATACCAAAAGGAGGGAAAAAAGCAAGTGAAAAAGTTTTGAAGTATTTGAAAGAATCTTTCAAGGGAAAGCTGAAAGAAGCTGTTGAAATTGCTAACAAAAAATTCTTTGAAGAAAAGACCAAAGAATTTTTTGAAGGTTATACTACTTTGTCAGCAGTGTATGTAAAAGAAAATTCTATAGAAGCTTGCAATGTCGGAGACAGCCCAATTTTCCTATTAAGGAAAGGGAAGCTCGAACTCTTAGCCTTTTTGGATAAAATTCCAGGCACAAGCACTTTAACCCAAGCTATGGGAGAAGAATTCGTTAATGTTCATTCTCTTGAAAAAGAGTTGGAAAGTGGGGATTACATAATTTTGGCCACTGATGGTATAACTGACGCTCTAACTGAATTTGAGATGATTGAAATAATTGAAAAGTTTGAAGATTTGGAAGAGATATGCGAAAAGATGATTGAAGAAGCCGGGAAGAAAGCTGTTTTATATGATGACGATAAAACTTTAATAGTGATAAAGGTTGAGTTATGAGTTACGATATAATTGGGGGTAAAGAAAAAGCTGTAGCCATAGTTGAAATTAAAGAAGGGGAAGATGAGAAAAAAATTGCTGAAGAGATAATGAAAAAGCACAAGAATGTGAAATCTGTGCTGAAAAAAATTTCGGGAAGAGAAGGTGAATTTAGATTAAGAGAATATGAGTTGATTCTTGGCGATGAAAAAACAGAAGTTGTTCATAAAGAATATGGTTACTTTTTAAAACTTGACCCTCAACAAGTTTATTTTTCACCAAGAGAAGCTGAAGAAAGACAAAGAATTGCCAAGCAAGTTGAAAGAGGGGAAGTTGTGCTTGTGATGTTCAGCGGTATTGCTCCTTATGCTATAGCTATAGCGAAAAATCAACCTGAAGTCGGGAAAATTTTTTGCATAGAAAAGAATCCTGTTGCACACAAATATGCAGAAGAAAATGTCAGAATGAACAAGCTTTCCCACAAAATTAGCTTAATATTGGGGGATGTAAAATTTGAAGCTAAAAATTTTTTTGGAAAATGTGATAGGGTTGTTATGCCTTTACCTTTTGGGGCTTATGATTTTTTGGAAGAAGGTATGATGTGTTTGAAAGAGAAAGGTTTTATACATTTTTATTCTGGAGAAGAGGAGGAGAAAGTTTTGGAAAGGATAAGAGAAGTTGCTTCAAAGTTAAAGAAAAAAATTGAAATAAAGGAAATAAGAAAAGTTTTGCAGTATGCTCCTAGAAAGTGGAAAATTTGTGTAGATTTTTGTGTGTGCGGGGGTGCCTGAGCCTGGAAAAAGGGTAGGCTTCAGGAGCCTATGGCTTAGTGCCTTCGTGGGTTCAAATCCCACCCCCCGCATAAGCCATAGAAAAGCTTAAATATTCTACTTTTTTCTCTTATATCAAGGTTGGGGGTAAAAAAATGAAAACAATTGAAAGTTTGGAGGAAGTTAAAAATCTAATAGGCAAGCGCGTTAAACTTTACATCCCTGGGGAAGATGAAATATTGATTGGGAATGTAAGTAATGTAGTAAGGAAAAAGGTGGAAGGTGCAAGCAAAAAATATGCCACAAGAATTATTCTCCATGATTGTTACAGAATTGACAAATATGGGGAAGTTCATGCGCGCAAAAAAGCATCTGTTCCTTATCCTTACAAGGGGAAGCTTCAATACGATATTTGTGCTGACAAAGAAAACGATTAAAGCTTAAGTGTTTACAAGTTGATAATTATTAGAGGTGCGAGGAAATGGGTGAACGCCTTTGCTTCAAAGCTTGAAAGCTTTTCTAACTTACTCGATTTGATAGGCAATACTCCTCTCTTAAAACTTACACATATCTCAAAAATTTCTGGAAACAATATCTTCGCAAAACTTGAGTTGATGAATCCAAGTGGAAGCATAAAAGATAGGATTGTTTTGAAGATAATAGAAAATGCTGAAAAAGAAGGGATTCTGAAGAAAAATTCTTCAATAGTTGAAGCGACAACAGGCAACACAGGAATTTCGCTTGCCATGATAGCATGCTTAAAAGGATACAAAAGCATAATATTCATGCCTGATGGAATTTCAAAAGAAAAAGTAAAAATGATGGAAGCTTTTGGAGCTAAAGTTATTAAAGTTAAGGCTGAGATGAAAAAAGTTTTGGAAAAAGCTAGAGAATTTTCTGAAAAGAGAAAAGCCTTTTTCTTGAATCAATTCGAGAGATATGAAAATGTTGAAGCTAACTTCAAAACAGGAGAAGAAATTTTTAAACAAACAGATGGAAAAATAGATTTTTTTGTTGCTGGGATTGG
>JAWCEU010000017.1:0-9236 GCA_039092155.1 Candidatus Aenigmatarchaeota archaeon | reverse complement strand
GTTGTTTAAAGTTTAGAAAGAATTTTTGAAGTAATGGAAAATTCCTATTAAAACCAGTTTGAAAAAATTCAAAATTTTCACAAAAATTCTTCTTTAACTTTTTTCAACAAGTTCTTAATTTTTTCAACATCCCTTACAGGCATGTAAATTCTAGGGTAAGTGTCAATTTTTTCAATAAGTTTGAGTTTCACTAAAGTTTCCAACCTCTTTCTCAAAGTCTCTGAATTTATTGTAAACCCTTCACTTTTTAATTCTGAAAAAAGTTGTTGAAGGTAATAACAATTTGTGTCGTTTGGGAATTTTGTGTCGTTGAAGTAAAATTTATGTAATATTTTTAAAGTGATTATGTCGAAATTCAAAAAAATCGAAGAGATTTCTTTCTTCTCTTCAACCTTGAGTTCTTGAATAGAAATACTTTTCAAATCACTCATCCTCATAACCTTCGTTCTTCCCAATTGCTATAATTTAAATGTTTAAAGATTTAAAATTGTTTTTGCTTCTTGAATAATCATATTAAATTCATGATTTTTGCTTCCACATTTCCATCTTTTATCACAACTAGACCAAAATAACCTTCCGGAAATCTCCCCGAATTTATCAGCTTGGTGCCATTTAAATCATCTATCCCCCTAGCTTCATGTATGTGCGCGCTTATAGCTACCTTTGGTTTATATTTTTCAATCACTCTTCTTACAGCTTCAGAGCCAACATGTGCTCCTGTGTAAGCTAAATCTATTTTTGTTCTTGCAGGTGGTGCATGTGTAACTTGAACTTTTGTTTTCGCTTCTAGAATTTCTTTAACAGCCTTTTCTAACCCATCTTCCATCTCTTCTTCACTAGGTTCGAAAAAAGTGTTGAAAGGTGTTTTGGCACCACCAAAACCATAAAAACCAACATTTTCAATTATTTTACCTTTTCCATGAAGGTTAACTCCTTCTTTTTCAAAAAGATTGATAAGCTCTTTATCCCAATTTCCAGGCACTGCCAAAATTGGTTTTTTAAGGGTCTTCAGCTCTTCAATTATTATCTTAGCTATTTCTATTGAAGTTAGACCTTTCGGAGGAACATCTGTGAAATCTCCAGGACAAACTAAAACATCGAAATCTAGTAAAGAAAGTTTGTCAACATATTCCATGCAACTCTCTATATCATTATGAATATCGCTTATCACCAAAATTTTCATTAAACCCCCAATTATTTTTATTTTGCTTGATATTCTATAAATTATGCTTTCTAAGAGAAAGGGATATATGGTAGAAAGGAAGATAAGATTGATTTTTGAAAAATTTGGTTGGAGGGTTGTGAGAGCTGGAGGAAGTTTGGGTGAAGCTGATTTGGTGTGTTTAAAAAATAAAAAATGTATTTTAGTTCAGGTTAAATCAACGAGGAAAAAAGCTTTGTATTTTTACGGTGATTTGAAAAAAACAATCGATGGCTTTCCTTTTTATCTAATCGTGGATTTTGGTTATGGGAATGTGAGAATAACAAAACCTTTAAGGAAAATTTCCCCCACAACAGGGACACTTTTACAAGATTTTTTGAAAAAGAATAAAATATAAAGCTACAAATTATAAAGTAGGTGATGGTTTGCCAATATATGTGAAAGATATAATGATTACCCCTGTTGTTACAATAGATGCCGAAAAAACAGTAAAACAAGCAGGAGAACTGATGAAAAAAACAAGGAAAGGATGTTTGATAGTTACAAAAAAAGGCAAACCAATCGGCATAGTTTCTGACAGTGATATAATAAAGAGAGTTGTTGCAAAAAATCTCTTGCCAAGTAAAATTAAAGTGAAAGAAGTGATGAGCTCACCTTTGATAACAATTGGTCCGAATGAAGAAATTCTAGAAGCTGTCAGGAAAATGAAGAAAAATAACATCCATAGACTACCGGTAATTGAAAACCAAAAGTTGGTTGGAATACTTTCACTTTCAGATATAGCCAGAACTTCTCCAGAAATGTTGAGTCTATTAGAATACAGGCTAAAGATGAAATCTTTTGAGCCAGAAATAAGAGAGAAATCAACAAGTGGTATCTGTGAGTCTTGTGAAAATTACAGTGATGAATTGAGAAATGTGAATGGTCAATGGCTTTGTGAAAGTTGTAGGGAAGAATTGGAGCATGAGTATTGAATTGAGCAGAGCCGGTTTTGATAGAAGACAAAAAGTTATAGAGCTAGTAGAGAAGAATCCAGTTTATTGTTATGAAGAAGATTCAATTCTTTCAGTAATAGATAAAATAATTGAAAAAGGTCATAGGAGATTACCTGTCGTAACAAAAAGCAAAAAGCTTGTTGGAATTATAACAACTATGGACATCTTAGGAGCATTTCTTAGAAATCATGATTTCAAAGAGCCAATTTCAAGTATAATGAACAGGGAAGTTATTTTCTGTGATGCTGAGGAAATTTTGGGAAATGTTTTGTTGAAATTCAAGTTTTCAAGAAGAGGAGGCTTACCAATAGTAAAAAATGGTGTTTTGGTTGGGATGATATCTGAAAGAGATTTGGTTAGGAGGTTTGCTTCTTTGGAATTTGGTGTAAAAGTTGAAGAAGTGATGACTAAAAAACCTTTTTATGTGAATTCAAAAATTTCGATAATAGATGTTTTGAAAATTATGGTCAACACAGGTTACAGGAGATTTCCAGTTGTGGAGAATGGGAAGTTAGTGGGAATAGTGACTTCTGCAGACCTCCTTTATTACTTAAGAGAAATAAATTTTAACCCTTCTCTCCTTTCCATTCAAATCTTTCCAAAATTCGAGAAGGAAGTTTATTATGTGAAGAAGGAAATGGACGTTTCTGAAGCCATAAAAGAAATGATTAAGCATGATGTTGGAGGCTTACCTGTTGTAGATGATGAAAAAAATTTAGAAGGTATAATAACCGAAAGAGATATATTAGAGGAAATAATCTAAATAATTATGCTTCCGTTGAAAGTTTTGGAAATTTTTGAAGATGTTAAGAAAGAGAAAGGAATAGTAGCTGTTGTTGAAGGAAAAAGGGATGAGAAAGCTTTAAGTTTCTTTGGTTTTGATTCTGTAGTTAGCATTTCAGGAAGACCTTTAGAAGTTGTTGTAGAAAAAATATATTCATTAAATCCTCAACAAGTCGCAATCCTTACCGATTTTGATGAAGAAGGCGAAAACCTAGCATCTTCTTTATTAAAATTACTTTCATCATTTCATGGAATGAAAATAAACCATTCGATAAGAAAAAAATTCAAATCACTTAAAATTCACGCAATTGAAGAACTCAACTCTGTTAAGAAGTTATGTGGTGTTTCACATGGGGAAATTGGCTCAATCTACAATAAAATATTTAATAGAAGCAGATTTTTCAGCAGAAGGTATTGTGGAAAAACCAGATGTGATTGGAGCAATATTTGGTCAAACAGAGGGTTTGTTGGGAAGAGATCTTGATTTAAGAGAGCTTCAAAGAACTGGAAGAATAGGAAGAATTGAGATAGAGCTTACAAACCAAAATGGAAAAACAGTTGGGAAGATTTTCTTACCTTCAAGTCTAGATGCTTCAGAAACGTCTTTGATAGCAGCATCCCTTGAAACTATAGAAAGAATAGGACCTTACAACGCTTCAGTCAAGCTAAACTCAGTTAAAGATGTAAGAGTTTTGAAAAGACAATTTGTTTTAGAAAGAGCAAAAGATATACTGCAAAAACTCATAAATGAAGAAATACCTTCAACATCACTCTTAACAGAAACTATAGAAGAAAGTGTTAAAGTTTCTCAAGTAAGAGATTACTATGGTCTTCCAGCAGGACCTGATGTTGAAAGTTCAGAAGAACTGATAATAGTTGAAGGAAGGGCAGATGTTCTCAACTTGTTAAAGAATGGTATAAAAAATGTGATCGCAATCAACGGTGTAAAAATTCCAGAAAAAATAATAGAATTGACAAAAGAGAAGATTACAACACTTTTCGTTGATGGAGACAGGGGAGGAGATTTAATAATTAAAGAGATGTTGGAAGTGGCTGAAGTAGATTATATAGCAAAAGCACCAGCTGAAAAAGAAGTGGAAGAGCTTTCTAAGAAAGAGATTTTCAAAGCACTCAGAAACAAAATACCTGCAGAAAACTATAAAATAGAAACAAAAGCAAAAGAGCTAAAAGAATTCATACCAGCTCAGAAGAATGAAGTATAGTATAAATTGGTCCAGAAGGTTTTAACTCACTCTTAATCAATTGAATAGAGTTTATGATAAACTTTCCATGAGTTTTATGTTTTTCTCTTTCAACATTTTCTCTTACTTCTTTTTTATTGTCAATTGCTTTAACTCTACACAAAGTTATGTGGGGAGGTTTTGAATCTCCTCCAATTCTCTTCACAACTTCATCAAACAATCTACTTAAATTTTCATCTCCAACAACTTTTAAAGCTAAGACCCTTATGTAACTTTCATTGGGAATAGCAACAAGCCCATTCATTTCAACTTCCATCTTTTTAAATTCTTTGCTAATCTTTTCAATTTCTTCTTTTATTCTTTCAATTTCACTTTCTTTAACTTCCCCCAAAAAAGAGAAATTTATATGGAGATTTTCTCTTTCAACCATTTTGCATTTTAAAGGCCATTTTTCTATTTCAGATTGAAGCTTAACAATTTCACTTTTGTTTTCTTCTGGTAAAAGGTAGCCGACAAAGCACCTTGCCATAATCTTTATTATAATCAAGGTTTAAATTAATTAAAGTGATTTGTATGGAGACAAAAGTAAGAGCAGGTGATGTAATAGGAAAGGCAATAATAAGTGAAGAAACTGGAAGAAAGTTTGGAGTTGTTGGCAACATAGATTTTGTGGCTGAAAGCGGTGAACTTTTGAACATAATAGTTGAACAACCAACTAAATATCTTCAAGATCTCAACCCCAAAACAGATGATAAAGGAAGAATACTGATTCCATTCAGTGCAGTGAAATCAGTAGGAGACTTTGTGGTTGTGAGTGAAAGCGAGTTAATTTAAAACCAATTTACTTCATCAATTCTCCACTTCGGTTTAATTATATCTTTAAACTCAGGTTTCCAATTAGATTTATAAGCTAATAAACCTGTCCAAGCTATCATAACACCATTATCACCTGAATATTCAGCTGGCACAACATATAATTTTGCATTTCTCCCTTCACACATTTTTTTCATCATTTCTTGCAATCTTTTATTTGCAGCAACTCCCCCAACCAACAAAACTTCGTTTTTTTCTGTATGGGCTAAAGCCCTTTCTGTAACTTCTGTTAGCATAGCAAAACAAGTTTCTTGAAGGGAAAATGCAACATCCTCTTTTTTCACACCCTTTTTCAACAAATTGATTGCAGCAGTGGCAACTCCACTATAACTCACATCCATCCCTTTAACCACATATGGCAATTCAACATATTTTCCATTTTTTGCCAATTTTTCTATTTCTGGCCCGCCAGGCATAGGAAGACCCATTTCTCTTGCTACAACATCCAAACAATTGCCTATCGGTATGTCTTCTGTTTCACCGAAAACTCTGTAAACATTCTCAACAAAAGCTATTATTTGAGTGTTGCCTCCAGACAAATAGACAAAAACAGGGTCTTCGGCTTTTGTCATAAGTTTACCTATTTCTAAATGAGCTATTTGATGGCAGACAGGTATTAAAGGTTTTTTAAATTTTTCACTCAACTCTTTTGCAAAATTTGCACCGACAATCAAACAAGGAGGCAAACCAGCACCTGCCGCATAAGCTATAACATCTACTTCTTCAATTTTTAAATTGCTTTTTCTCAAAACTTCTTCTAAAACAACTTCTTTATTCTTTTTGTGAAATTCTGCAGCTTCATGCGGAATTATACCTTTTCCCAATGGTGGTTTGTAAACACTCCTCTCATCAGCTAAAATTTTTCCATCTTCCCTTACAATTCCAACACCAAAAGTATGGGCTGTTGATTCAATCCCTAAGCACAATATTTTTTCTCCCATATCACACAATCTAAATTCTATAAAATTTAAAGAAATTTATAGGTAGTTATGAAAGTTGAAGAACTTTCACTCTACGGGATAGAAGAATATTTCATAAACAAGTTTAAAGAAGAAGGCATTTCTGAGCTTTATCCTCCTCAAGAAGAATTTGTAAAAAAAGAATTTTTAAAAGAAAAAAACCTTGTTATTTCACTCCCAACTGCAGGTGGTAAAACATTCATAGCAGCTTTAGCAATCATCAAAAAACTTGCTTCTTCAAGGTGCAAAGCAATTTACACTGTACCATTAGTTGCCCTAGCGAACGAAAAGTATGAATACTTTAAAAAGCTTTTTGAAGGAAGATGGAAAGTTGCAATTTCTGTTGGTGACTTAGATTCTAGCGATCCTTGGTTAGCTGAATATGATTTGATAATTTGTACTAATGAAAAACTTGATTCTTTGGTAAGACATGGTGCTACATGGGTTAAAGAAATTGGTTTGATAGTTGTAGATGAAATCCATTTGCTTAACGATACTGAAAGAGGACCAACTCTTGAAATTCTGTTAACTCAATTGAGAGAAATCGTTCCCAAATCCCAAATAATTGCTTTATCGGCAACTATAGCTAATGTAAAAGAGTTGGGAGAATGGTTAAACGCCAACATTTTAATGAGCGATTTCAGACCAGTTAAACTTTATGAAGGGGTTTATTACAACAACAAAATCTTTTTCTTCAACAAAAATGGTTACGAGTTGAGCCAACTTGAGCCAGAAGCTGCAATAACTGAAAATGTTTTGAACCTTAAAAAGCAAGCTTTGTTCTTTGTTGCAACAAGAAGAGCTGCAGAAAGTTTAGCAGAAAAATTAGCTAAAACAGTTAAACCTTTTCTAAAAAAGCAAGAAGAAGCACAACTTCAAAATTTGGCAAGAGAAATTTTAGAAGTTTTAGAAATTCCAACTCAACAATGTAAAAAACTTGCTTCTTGTGTTAAAAATGGAGTAGCTTTTCATCATGCCGGTTTACTTGGAAAACAAAAGAGATTGATAGAAGAAAAATTCAGAGAAGGTTTAATCAAAGTAATAGTGGCAACACCAACCTTAGCTTTTGGCGTTAATTTACCTTCTTTCAGGGTTGTGATAAGAGATGCTAAACGTTACTATCCTGGTCTTGGAGCAATTTACATCCCAGTTTTGGATTACAAACAAATGGCAGGAAGAGCAGGAAGACCAAGTTATGATGAATTCGGAGAATCAGTTTTGATAGCGAAAAGCGAAGAAGAAGCTCAAGAGTTTATAGACCATTTCATAATGGGTCAAGTTGAAGATATACAATCAAAGCTCGCTTTTGAGCCAATTTTGAGAATGCATACTTTAGCTTTGATAGCCACAAGCTTTTGTAATTCAGAAAAATCGTTGAAAAGATTTTTTTCCAAAACTTTTTACGCCCATCAATTTGGTGACATTTCTTTTCTCGAAGAAAAAATTTTAAACATCTTGGAGCAACTCATAAATTGGGAATTTGTGATTTCAAAAAAAGATAAAATATCTGCAACAAAAATAGGGAAAAGGGTTTCTGAGCTTTATATTGATCCTTTAACAGCTCACCAATTCATAACCGCTTTGAAAAAAATGAGAGGAAAAAAAGTTTCAACATTTGGTTTGTTACAATTGATTTCGAATACAATTGAAATGAAACCTTTATTGGGAATAAGGACGGGAGAATTTTCTGAATTAGAAGATTTGATAGCAAAAAGGGAAGAAGAATTGATTCAAGAGATTCCTGATGAATCTGAAATAGAGTTTGACGATTTCCTAAGAAGTTTAAAAACTGCTTTAATGTTTGAAGCTTGGATAGAAGAAGCAACAGAAGACCAAATTTTAGCTAAGTTCAAAGTTACACCTGGAGAGTTTTATGGGAGAAGAGAAATCGCTGATTGGCTTGTTTATTCTTTGCAAGAGCTTGCTTTGTTACTAGGCTACAAAGAATTGTTAAAACCGATAAGAAAACTTAGAGTAAGGTTGGAGTATGGTGTGAAAGAAGAGTTGATTCCTTTAGTGAGATTGAAAGGAATAGGAAGGGTAAGGGCTAGAAAGCTTTTTAATTCGGGAATTAAAAGAATTTCTGAATTGAGAAAAATTCCTCTTGAGAGTTTAGCTAAGGTTGTTGGAGAAAAAACCGCTTATTCTATTAAAGAGCAATTGGGTGAAGTACCAAAGAAAAAGGAAGAAAAGCAAAAAACTCTTTTCTAAAACATTTTCGCGAATTTCCCACTTTTTCTCGAATAGTCAAAACCTAATTTATAAATTAAAACACTGGACGAAAAATAGAGAAATGCCACTAAACTTGAGAAACAAAAATCTCTAAACCAAAATTTTCCAATCAACAAATTTCTTAATGCTTGGAAAAACAAGCCATAAGGCATGAATTTTGCAAATGTTTGAAGGAAATGTGGTAAAATTTCAATAGGCGAAAGCGGAAAAGAAAGGAGGATAAAGAATTGCAAACTAGACCAAGAAAGCCAAGCATATTCCCTTCCCAACATAAAGTATAGTCCAGCTGTTAAGATAGCTATTCCTATGGATGTTAAAGCAGTCAAAACTGTGAAAACGACCATTTCAAAAATTATTCTAGAAATGTTGAAAAAAAGAAAATGTGTAGTGAGAAGCATGAAAACCATGTTTATAGAAGAGACGATTAAGCTAAAAATTATTCTTCCAAACAAATATTCCCATTTACCAATACCGCTTATGAACAAATGATGTGCTTCACTATGCCAAGTGTCTTCATTGATACTAAGATTTATTGTGGATTGTACACAGTAAGCATAGCTCCAAAAAACATTAACAACTAAAGCAATTCTTCCTGCAACGCTTGCAAATTCTCCAGTCCAAAGAGCAAAGAATCCCCAAATGATTAAAGAAGTTATTGGAAAATAAAAAAGTTCAATCCAACGCCATTTTGATTTTATGAAAATCAAATAATCTCTATAAGCAAGTGCTTTAATCCTTGAGAGCTTCATCTTCCAAACCTCATCCAATATTCTTCCAAACTTTTATATTTCTCCAAAATTTTTGATTTCTTTTCGATGTTCAAAATTCTACCTTTCTTAATAAAAGCAACTCTATCAGCCAATTTTTCAACTTCGTTCATGTCATGCGTTGCAAAAAATATTGTGACGCCTTTTTTGTTCAATTTCAAAAGGTAAGAATGAATTTCTTTTTTAGTTTTAGGGTCAAGACCAAAAGTTGGTTCATCAAGTATTAAAATTTTTGGTTCATTTAAAAGAGCTTTTGCTAAAGA
>JAWCEU010000016.1:0-9351 GCA_039092155.1 Candidatus Aenigmatarchaeota archaeon | reverse complement strand
AAAAGCGGGTTTTGTTGAAAAATGTGCTAAAGGAAGGAAAATCACCCCAAAAGGGCAAAAATTTTTGGACAACATAGCAAAAGAGGTGAAGGGATGAATGAAGTAGAAGTTGAAGAAATCAAGAAAACAATTTTGAAGAAAATTTTATCCAAAGAAGCATTTGAAAGGCTTTGTAGAGTGAAGCTTGTGAAGCCTGAATTGGCAAATCAAATTGAGCTTTACTTAACTCAGCTTTATCAAGAAGGGAAAATAAATAAGGAAATAACTGAAGAACAGCTTAAGATGATTTTGGAAAAGATTAGCGCGAGCAAAAAATTCAAGATAATAAAGTGAGATCATGTCAGACACAACCGGAAGGTTTGGAAGTAGGTATGGGAGAGGGGTGAAAAAGAAAGTTGCAGAAATAGAAAAAGTTCAGAAGATGAGGCATGTTTGCCCAAAGTGTGGTATGTTGTATGTTAAAAGGATTTCAACTGGAATTTGGTTTTGTAAAAAATGTGGAACTAAATTTGCTGGAGCAGCTTATGTTCCAAGAGCAGAAATGATAAAGAAAGAGGTGAAGTGATGTATAAATGTGTGAATTGCAAAAAAATCGTTACTAAGCTTGGTGAAAAAATAAGATGTCCTTTTTGTGGATACAGGATATTCGTTAAATTGAGGCCAGAAGTTGTGAAAAGGGTTAGGGCAAGGTAACTTTTTAAGTTTAAGCCAACTCATGATATTAGTGATGAAAATGGCTGAAAAAACAGAAGAAATCCAGTTTTATCAACAGCAACTGCAAAACATCTTAATCCAAAAAGAAAGCCTTAAACTGCAAAATTTGGAAATAGAAAGTGCTTTGGAAGAGTTGAAGAAAAGCAAAGAAAAAGATGCTTATAAAATTGTGGGGAATGTGATGATAAAAAAAGATTTAAACAATTTGATTAAAGAGCTTGAAGAAAAGAAAGAAGAAATTGAAGTTAGGATTAAAAGTTTGGAAAAAACTGAAGAGAGAGTTGTTGAAAAAATCAAAGAGCTTCAAGGTGGTTGAATGGATTTGCAACAAGTTTTCTCTTTGCTCGATTTGGTGATAAACGATAGGACTGTGCCTAAGAACATAAGAAGGGTTGCTGAAGAAGCTAGAAATGTTCTTAAAGATGAAAAGCAGCCAGAAGATTTGAGGCTTAGCTCAGCGATTCAAATGCTAGACGAAATAATAAACGATCCTAACATGCCTATGTATGCTAGAACTAAAATATGGAATGTTGTGAGTTTGCTTGAAGCTAAGAAAAGAGAAGTTGTTAAGTAATTTAAATTTAAAATTCAAAAAATAATAAGATTGGAATGGTTTTGAAAAAATCTAAAGAAGAAGATTATTTGGAAATCGAAACTGGTTTTGAAGAAGAAGGCAAAATTAATGTCAGGATAGAAAATTTGAAGAGTTATTCAGATACTGACAGAATTCTTCAGTTCTTAAGGGAAGGGAACATTCTATTCGTGAGAATTAAAGAATTGAGGGAAAAAGATATAAATGAATTGAAAAAAGCCATAGAGAAAATAAAGAAAACTTGCAGCGCTATGGATGGCGATTTAGCTGGGGTTGATGAAGATTTTCTCGTGATAACACCAAAATTCTCCAGGATTTACAGGGGGAAATGATTAAAACAAATTGATCTTTCCTTCTATGAATTGAGAAATCAAATTTGGCAATTCTTCTATTTTAGCTCTAATTTGCTTTGTTGAGTTTCTATCTCTAATTGTTACTGTGTTATCATTAAGTGTTTGGTAGTCAATTGTTATTCCGAGCAAAGTCCCTATTTCATCACTTCTAGCATACCTTTTTCCTATGCTTCCATTTTCATCGTAAAAAACATCAAAACTTTTTTTGAGCAAAGAATAAACTTCTCTTGCTTTTTCTGGCAAACCATCTTTGCTTACAAGCGGGAAAATCCCTGCAACAAAAGGAGCTATTTTTGGTGGAAACTCAAACCAAGACCATCCCCTTTCTTTCCCTTCCCTGAAAGAATAAAGGAGAATTGCATAAATTGTTCTGTCAACGCCAAAAGATGGCTCAACCACATGCGGCACTATTTTTTCGCCTCCATCCACAACTTCAAAATTTTCTTTGGAATGCTTCATGTGAGAAAGCAAATCATGGTCGCTTCTATAAGCATTGCCAACAACTTCTTTCCATCCAAAGTCGAATTTGATTTCTAAATCAAAATTCCCTTTTGAATAGTGGGGAGTTTCTTCCGGAAGCATGTGCCTAAACCTCAAAGCTTCTTTTGGAATCCCCAAACTTTGATACCAGATGAACTCTTTGGCCAAGAAATAAGCCATTATCTCGTTGGGTAAAATGCCTTGTTTAACGGCATCTTCAGCGGAAATCTCTATTTCCTTTCCATCTTTCCTTTGAGCTTCTCTTGTCAAAATCCTTATTTGAGTTTTCATCAAATCTTTTTTCGGAACTTCAACTTTCTTTGGATTGAAAAAGTATTCTATTTCCATTTGAGTGAATTCCCTCATCCTGATAAGCCATTGCCTTGGTGAAATTTCATTCCTGTATGATTTTCCTATTTGAGCGACACCAAAAGGTAAATTTGCCCTTGTTGAAACTAACAAATTCTTGAAATTCACGAAAATGCCTTGAGCTGTTTCTGCCCTTAAAAAAGCTATGTTTCCTTCTGAAGGTCCTACGTTTGTTGAAAACATTAAATTGAAAACTTTAACTTCTGAAAGTTCGCCCTTGCACTTAGGGCATTTAATTTTTTCTTCTTTTATGATTTTTGATAGCTCTTCTTGGCTCAAGCCTTCAACGAATTTGCCCGTAACTTCTTCTATTAAATTATCTGCCCTGAAGAAAGAATTGCATTTCTTGCACTGAGTTATGGGATCTATAAAACCTTCTAAATGGCCTGAAGCTTCCCAAACTTTTTTGTGCATTATCAAAGAAGTTTCAACTTCAAAAATTTTTTCCTCATCTTTTACAAAGAATTCCCTCCAATAATTTTCAATTTTTCTCTTCAAAAGAACTCCAACATTCCCGTAATCGAAAAATCCGCTTAGTCCGCCGTAAATTTCTGAGCTAGGATAAACAAAACCTCTCCTCTTAGCAATCTGAATTATTTTCTCCATATCCATAAAAATCATTTCTTCGCCAAATTATTTAAACCATCCTTTCAAGCTTGATTGCATGCCTGAAGAAAAACTTTTCTCCAAACTTTGGATAACTTTTTCAACCCTTTCTCTTGAAAAATCATGCTCTTCAACCATAAATTTTATTATCTTTTCCGCATTTGGCTTCTTGAACTCAATTTTGTAATCTTCTGTTACAGGAGGTTTTAAAAAGAAGTTGTAAATTTCTTCAGGGTCTTCTTCATCTTTCCATTCAACTTTTTCAATCACATCTTTTAAATTCTTGTACTCTTTAACTATTTTCAAAGCAGTTTTTGGACCAACTTTTTCTACCCCAGCGTTGAAGTCTGTGCCAACCAACAAACCAATTATCACAAGTTGCTCTCTTGTTATCCCCAATTTTGAGAGAACTTCTTCCAACTCAATAAGCTCAGGTTTAATTTCAACATAAACTTCTTTTCTTGGCAACTTTCTCTTTCCAGTTATCGAAAGATTTCTAATTAAACGAGGTGAGCCGAACAAAAGGGAATCGAAATCTTGTGAAGCTGTTGCATAAACTACATTTTTCTTGCAAAGGTGTGCACACATGGCTTCACCTTCACTTGGTGCTTGAATCCAAGGTATTCCCATCGCATCCAAGAGTTGCTTCGCATCTTCAACCATTTCTTCTGTAAGTTGAGCTGTTGCTTGAGCATAAGTTATTGCTTTTTCCCCTTTCCTCAAAGCTTCTTCCCATTTTTCTTTAGCTTTTTCCTTAGCTATTTTTCTCTCTTCCACAGTCTTTTTCTTGAATTCTGGAGGCTTCCCGTCGAAAACGAAAATTAGCTTAATTCCGGCTTCAATTAAATTTGAAGTTCTATAGAACAAGCCTGAGAGATGGGAAGTGATCCTTCCTTTACTATCTCTAAGGGGTTCACCCGTGAATTTATCCCTTATTATGCTTAAAAAAGAGTATAGCATGTTGAAAGCATCTACAGCTATTTTTTTGCCAGCTAATTCATTCAATTCAATTTCTCTACCTTCTACCAAACCTTCCAGATTAACTCCCATTTAAATTCCTCTTGAAGCTAAGCAGTACAAAAAGTAAAAAATAGGAAAGAAAATTTACTTTTTCTTTCTCTTGCTTTTCTTTTCTTCAGCCTCAAGCTCTCTCTCGATTTTCCACTCGTCCCACTCAAGCCATACTATGAAAATGCCTATGAGAACTATTAGTGGTGGGAGTGCTCCATTCAACAAGAGGATGAAATCATTCCAAGCACCTTTTGCACTTACACCAATTGGAGCCAAATAAGGTGCTATAGCTACATTTAAGCTAGCTGCTGCAGGCCCGTAGAGTATCCAGTAAATTCCTGCAATTATAAGAATAGCTCCTATAAATATTTTTACCAATGGGTGCAAACCATCACCTTTTAAAATTATGAAAAGAATAATATTTAAGCTTAATTTCGTGGTCGAGATGAGAAGTGGCTATAGCTTTTTGAAAGAAAGTAGGAAAGAAGAGATTATGAAAGAGAGATTAGTGGAGTGGAGGAAGCAGCATACAGTTGAAAGGATAGATAAGCCGACTAAGTTGGATAGGGCAAGGGCTTTAGGATATAAAGCAAAACCTGGTTTTGTGGTTGTTAGGGTAAGGGTTAGGAAAGGGGGGAGAAGAAGACCAAGATACCACAGAGGAAGAAAACCTTCAAAAGCCGGGATGGTTCACTTCACACCAAAACAATCTTTGCAAGCAATAGCAGAGCAAAAAGCTGCAAGGAAATTCCCAAACTTAGAAGTCTTGAATTCTTACCTTGCAGCAGAAGATGGGACTTACAAGTTCTTCGAAGTTATAATGGTAGACCCTCATAACCCTCACATCAAGAACGACCCAAAAATAAACTGGATTTGCCAACCACAACATAGAAGAAGGGTCTTCCGTGGCTTAACTGCTGCAGGTAAAAGGGCAAGAGGCTTGAAGTGAAAGTTGACAAGAAAAATCTCTGGCCTTGTTTCTATTGCTGAAAAATTCAGGGCAATTGCTCACCGAATTGTTTTTGATTTACTAAAAGATAATTATAGTTATGAAGTTTTTTGATTTGCACGTGCACAGTGCTTTCAGTGGAGGAGAATCTAGCTTAGAAGAAATAGCAAAAACTGCTAAGCTTCTTGGCTATCATGGAATTTGTCTTGTGTTTTATTACCAAGATGAAAAGCAGAAAGAAATGTTGGAAGCAGAAATAGAAAAATTGAAAAAAGAAGTTGGGATTGAAATCTACCTTGGTTTTGAAGCAAGGAATTTAAAAGAGCTTAAAGAATTGAGCAGAAAGAGAAGAAGCTTTGATTTGCTTTTAGCAAGGGGAGGAGAAGTTGAAATGAATAGAAAAGCATGTGAAACCAAAGAAGTCGATATTCTTACCCATCCTGAATACCAAAGAAACGATTCTGGCTTAGACCATGTAAGCGTAAGGTTTGCTGCTGAAAATGATGTGGCAATAGAATTGAATTTAAGGGAAATATTGATTTCAAGCAAAGCAAGTAGGGCAAAAGTTTTAGCGAACATGGCAAGAAATGTTAAGCTTGCCAAGAAATATGGAGCAAAGATAATTGTTTGCTCTGGAGCTGTTAGCCATTGGGAATTGAGAGATCCTCTTTGCTTAGCTTCTTTAGCAACTCAACTGGGCTTGGAGCTTAAGGAAGCTAAAGAAGCTGTTTCAAAAATTCCAGAAAAAATTGTTGAAAAAATAAAGGAAAGGAGAAGTGAAAATTGGATTAGACCTGGTGTGAAAATAGTTGGGTGGGAAAAATGAAGAAACCAAAAACTCTTATTCCAACTTTAAGGGAGAAAGAAAGATATGTGAAGTTTAAAGTGATTTCCGAACAACCAATAAGTTATGTGGATTTGGAAAGCGCGATTTGGAATTTATTTTTGGATTTCTACGGCGAGCTCGGAGTTTCAGAAATTTCTCTCTGGGTAATAAAGAATTTGTGGGACGAAAAAGAGCAAGTTGGTGTGATAAAGTGCAATAATAAAAGTGTGCAAAAGGTTTTGACTGGCTTGAACTTCATTCAAAGGCTTGGAGACTCAAGAGTTATTTTCAAAATACTGAAAATTTCTGGAACTATAAAAGGTTTGGGATGATTTGATTAAAGTTTTAAATCCGAAGATTTAAATTAAATCTAATACAATTTAGATAGGGGGTGAAGACCAAGGATGAGAGAAAAGGTGAGAAACAATGCCTGAAATACTCCCAGAGTACTGACTTTCAAAGTCGCTCAAATGGGATATGATCGCACGATAGCCGTTTTTTCACCAGATGGAAGACTATTCCAAGTGGAGTATGCAAGAGAAGCTGTTAAAAGGGGGACAACTTGTGTTGCCATGGTTTTTAAAGATGGTGTGCTGTTCGCAACAGTCAAGCCAAAAACTCCTTTAATGGTTTCTGAATCTATAGAGAAGATTTTCCAGTTGGATGAGCATGCTGCTGCTGTTGCAGCCGGATTGCTTGCTGATGCACGTGTCCTTGCAAACCAAGCAAGGATAAGAGCCCAAATCCACAGGATAACTTATGAAGAACCTATGGACATCCTAAGCTTAGCAAGGAGCATTGCTGACAGAATGCAAATTTCAACCCTTTACGCTGGCTTAAGACCTTATGGAGTTTCTTTCTTGGTAGGTGGGGTAGATACTACAGGATGCCATGTCATAGAAGTTGACCCTTCTGGCATGATTTACGAGTGGTATGCTTATGCACTTGGAAGAGGAGCAACAATAGCGAACAAAATTTTAAGGCAAAGGTGGAAAGAAAATTTGCCAGAAAGTGAAGCCATGAAAATTGCACTAGAAATAATTTCTAAGACTGAAAAAGAAGGGGAAGCTGATATAGCTGTGATAAGGAAAGAAGACAAAAAGTTCAAAAAGCTTACAGAAAAAGAAATAAAAGAATTAAAATGAAATTTATTTTTTCAAGAAAAAGGTGAAAAAATGGTTAGCGTTGATAAGGCTGTGATTGCAAGGCTAGAGCGCTCAGAGCAAAGATTCGAGATTTTGGTAGACCCTGATAAAGCTTTGGAATTGAGAAAAGGGGCAAAAGTTAACATGGACGAGCTTTTAGCTTATCCTGCAATCTACAAAGATGCTAAGAAAGGTGAAGTTGTTTCTGAAAAAGATTTGCAGAAAGTTTTTGGAACAACTGATGTTTTTAAAATTTCTGAAAGAATTGTTAAAGAAGGGGAGCTCCAACTCACGACAGAGCAAAAGAGAAAAATGGTAGAGCAGAAGAAAATCCAAATAGCTAACATAATCTCCAAGAGAGGGGTAAACCCTCAAACAAACACACCGCACCCCCCTCAAAGAATAATTAATGCTATGGAGCAAGCTGGTGTGAACATTGATCCTTTCGTGGATGCTGAGCTACAAGTTGATAAAGTTCTTAAAGGAATTAAATCGATCTTACCAATAAAATTCCAGAAAGTGACTTTGCACTTTAAAATCCCTGCACAATATGCTGGAAGTGCTTATTCGATGCTAAGGAATTTGGGGAATTTGGTTAAAGAGGAATGGCTGAGTGATGGGAGTTTAAGTGTTGATATAGAAATACTTGCTGGCATGCAAGATGAAGTTTTTCAAAAGATTTCTTCTTTAACTCATGGTAATTTTGAATCCAAAGTTGTGAAGAGGGAAGACATATGAATGAAGAAGGTATAAGGGAAATAGTTTTGCCTGGTGAGTTCCTTTGCGAAAAAGCTGGAAGGAAATTGGGGAATGGTGTATATTTAGAAGGGGAAAAAGTTTTTGCTAAAGTTTTGGGCATACCGAAGATTGAAGAAAATGAAATTTCAATTATACCTCTTGCAGGAGTTTACATACCAAGAACAGGAGATAGAGTAATAGGAAAAGTTGTAAGCGTTGAAATTTCTGGTTGGTTTGTGGATATAAATTCGCCATACCTTGCTTTCTTGCCTTTAAGTGAAGCTGTTGTAGAGTTTGTCGACATATACAAAACTGATATAAGCAGGTATTTTGATGTTGATGACACGATTTTCTGCACAGTTTCAAAAGTTACGAAAGATAGGACTGTGCAAGTTTCCATGAAAAACATAGGGAGTAGAAAGCTACACGGAGGTGTGCTAATAAAAATAAACCCGAACAAAGTTCCAAGGATAATCGGTAAAGGCGGGAGCATGATAAACATAATAAAAAGAAAGACTGGTTGTGAAATTTATGTTGGAAGAAATGGGTACATATGGATAAAAGGTGAGAAAAAAACAAAAGCTGTTGAAGCGATTCTCAAGATTGAAAAAGAATCTCATGTCATTGGTTTAACTGAAAAAATTGAAAATATGTTGAGTGAAACATATGAGCAAAAGTGAAGTAAAACTTTTGGTTGATGGAAAAAGGTTGGATGGAAGGTTGCCGGAAGAATTGAGAAATATTGAGATGAAAGTAGATGTTGTGAGTAGAGCTGATGGCTCTGCTATGGTGAAATTCGGCAACACAATTGCGATAGCAGCAGTTTATGGGCCACGCCCACTTTACCCAAAACATTTACAAGAAGCTAGAACAGGAGTTTTGAGGTGTAGATACAACATGGCCCCTTTTTCTGTTGTGGAAAGAAAAAACCCTGGACCTGATAGAAGAAGCATAGAAATTTCAAAAGTTATAAGACTTGCGCTTGAGCCTGCTATATTCCTTGAAGAGTTTCCAAAAGCAGCTATTGATGTTTTCGTAGAAATAATTCAAGCCGATGGTTCTACAAGAGTTACTGGTATAAATGCTGCAAGCTTAGCACTTGCAACTGCTGGCGTACCAATGAAAGATTTGGTTGTTGCTTGCTCTGCAGGAAAAATAGAAAACACTTTAATCCTAGACCTTACAGGCTTGGAAGACAACAACTCTGAATCGGATATGGCTTTTGCTATGATGCCGAGCAAGAAAAAAATAACTTTGCTCCAAATGGATGGTTTGTTGAATAGAGAAGAAATTAAGAAGTTGATGGATATGTGTGAAAAAGCTTGTGGAAAGATTTATGAGATGCAAAAGAAAGCTATAAGGGAAAAGTTCCTGGTGAAATCATGAACGGAGAGTATGCTCTTGATTTAATTGAAAGGGGGAAAAGGATTGATGGAAGGGATTTCTTAGAATTCAGGAAGATAGAAATAGAAAAAAATTTGATAAAGAATGCGGAAGGTTCTGCAAGAGTGAAGTTTGGTGAAACTGAAGTCATAGCTAGCGTTAAGTTTGATGTTGACGAGCCTTTT
>JAWCEU010000015.1:0-10129 GCA_039092155.1 Candidatus Aenigmatarchaeota archaeon | reverse complement strand
AACACAATACTCTAAAGCTTTGAGTTGAAGTTCGTAAGCTTCCGGTTTAGCTCCAGTTAGTCTTGAAAATTCTTCTTCATCACAACCCTTTAAAGAAACTCTAACGTACAAATTTGAAAATCTCTCAAGCTCTTTAACATAACTTTCATCATTTCCCAATAAAATTCCGTTTGTTTCTAAAATAAAAGTTAAAGTGGAAGGGATTTTTTCCAAAACTGAAATCAAATGCTCTCTGGAAATCGTTGGCTCATTCCCCGTTATCCTTGCTTGTTTAAATCCAAATTTCTCTGCAATTTCTTCAAGCCTTGAAGCAACTTCTTCCGAAGAGTAAAATTTTCCAATTTTGCCTTCTCTTGCCAAATCATTGCTCCAACAATAAACACAACGCAAGTTGCAACCAACACAATCGGCAGAAGCTACGCCTCCGTAGAATTTATCTGCCCTAAATCTGTAATACTTCCTTTCAGTTCCTTTTTCCCCCTTTTTTGTCACTAAACTCTCTATTTCTTTTGAAAGAAGTAAAGGGTCGTACATCGAAATTAGTTAGATTTTAATATTTTTAAATTAAAACATTCCTTAAACTATTGTATAGGTGAATTTATGCGTCACGATGTTTTGGCAGATGTGTTAAGCCAAATAAAGAATGCTGATAAGATTGGAAAGAAGGAGTGTGTAGTTCCAGCTTCTAAGCTAGTTAGAGAAGTGCTTAAAGTTTTGAGAAATGAAGGTTATTTGGGAAATTTTGAGTTCATAGATGATGGTAAATCTGGAAAGTTCAAAGTTGAACTTAAAAACAAAATAATAGATTGCAACGTGATTAAACCAAGGTTTTCTGTGAGAATAGATGAATATGAAAAATACGAGAAAAGGTTTTTGCCCGCAAGAGAAATTGGCTTACTTGTAGTTTCAACTTCCAAAGGTGTAATGACTCATAAAAAAGCAAAAGAGCTTCATTTGGGAGGGAAGCTTTTGGCTTATTGTTATTAGTGATTGGCATGTATTCTTTAGAATTAAAAATCCCGGAGAATGTGAAAGTTGAAGTTCAAGGCTTAAAAGTTAAAGTTTCTGGGGAAAAAGGAGAATTGGAAAGGGAGTTCAAAGAAAAAGGAATAAAAATAGAAAAAGTTGACCAAAAGCTTTTGGTCTCTTCTGAATCTGAAAGAAAGAAGATGAGAGCCTTGGTTGGCACGATTGTGGCTCATGTTAAAAACATGATAAAAGGTGTGACGAAAGGCTTTACTTATAAATTGAAAGTTGTTTATTCTCATTTCCCCGTAACTGTTAAAGTGGAAGGAGATAAAGTCTTGATTCAAAATTTTTTGGGTGAAAGAGTCCCAAGAGTTGCTAAAATAGTTGGAAACACACAAGTTAAAGTTGAAGGTTCTGAAATAACAGTTTCAGGGATAAACATAGAAGAAGTTGGTCAAACTGCAGCTAACATTGAGCAAGCTTGCAGGATTGTTGGATATGACAGAAGAAAATTCTTGGATGGTATATACATTGTTAGCAAAGAGTAGAATAAAACAAAAAAGTTTATTGGAATACTTTGATTTAGCACAAGCAAATCCTAAAAGTTTTGAAAAGCTTAGAGAGTATGTGGAAAAAAGGTTGAAAGAAGCAGAAATTGAGCTTAACAAATTATTCCCAACTTTACAAGAGCTCATAAGTTACAAAGGTGTGAAAAGAATTTTCACCAAGCTTAAAAAAGAGCACGAAAAAAGTTTTGATGTAGTTATTGAAAATTCTAAAAACCTTGAAACTTCAATTACTTCTTTTTCTTTAGTGTATTACTTAAACTCTCTACCTTCTGTTTTGGTTATTGATTACAAAAGGGACAAGCCGAATGAACCTAAAATTAAAATCAATTGGGTAACTTTACATTACGAAAAAATTTCACAAGGAAGCTTAAAAGCTTTCTTGAGTGAATTCAACTTTATAATTGAAAGTTTATATGATTTGGGGAAAAAATTAAATGTATCTTCAAGTGGTTTCGATGAACCCGAGGAAAAAGCCAGATTTTAGAAGATGGTTGAGCGAAAGAATAAAAAGGCTTAAACCAGCTTGGCGAAGACCAAGAGGAATGCACAGCAAGATAAGGATAAGGAAGAAAAGCAAGATTAAAATGCCTAACATAGGATGGGGAGCACCTAAAAATTTAAGATACTTACATCCTTCTGGTTTTAAAGAGGTTTTAGTTCATAACCCAAAAGATTTGGAAAAAATTGACCCAAAAACTCAAGCTGCAAGAATTGCAAGCTCTGTGGGGAAGAAAAAAAGGCAAGAGATTTTGAAGAAAGCTGAAGAGTTGAAAATAAAAGTTCTGAATCCTTAAAGGATTTAAATCAAAAAGCTTGCGAAGTTATTTGCAGGAAAAGTGTAAGTGTTTAGCTTTTTAACTGGCAATACTCTTCCAATTGCGTGGGAAATTTTGGAAATTTACCTTAGAAAACTCCTTATTTATATAACCTAATTTTTAATTGTGAGAGTCGGAATCACTGATTTGCCTTTGCACTGCGGAGAATGTCCTGCTTGGCTCTTTCAAAGAATGAAGAAGCTTGGCAAAGCTTTAACTGAAATAATTGTATTTGAGTATGGGAAAGATGAATTCTTGAGAAGGATTTCCAACCCTTTTTTCTTCCAATCCTTTGCTTGTGTTGTAGGATTCGATTGGCATTCAAGCGGTACAACAACAACTCTTACAGGAGCTTTAAAAGAAGCAAACTTGAAAGAGTTTGGTATTGCAGTTTTGGGCGGCAAAGGCAAAGCTAGCAAGAAAACTCCTCAAGAAATTGAAGCTTTGGCTGAAGAATTTTCTTTCAGCGATAAAAAAATTGAAGAATTGAAGAAGGCAAGCAAGCTTGCAGCTAAAGTTGATAATGTTGCTTTGCAAGATGGCTTTCAACTTTACCACCATTCTTTCATCGTTACAGAAGGAGGTAAATGGGCAGTTATTCAACAAGGCATGAATTTGGAAAACAAGTATGCAAGACGCTACCATTGGCTTTCCGAAAAGGTTAAATCTTTTGTTAATGAGCCGCATTTGGCAATTTGTTGCGACATGAAAACAAAACCTTTGAACATGGTTGCAGAAGAAAGTGAAGAAGCAAGGAAATGTTGCGTCGATTTAGTTAATGATAATCCAATCCATTTGAAAAAATATCTTGCTCCAAGCAAAGAGCAAAAAACTCTTTTCAAATATTTGAAAATGCCTGTAGAGCATGAAATTGAGCTAGATAACTACAAAGCTTTACAAGAAGCTTTTGAGCAGCAACCAAAGAATTTTGAAGAGCTTTTGCAAATAAAAGGAATAGGGCCAAAAACAATCAGAGCTTTAGCTTTGATAAGCAATTTGGTTTTTGGTGCTGAGCTAAGTTGGCGCGACCCTGTTAAGTATTCTTTTGCTCATGGAGGCAAGGATGGTCACCCTTATCCCATAGACAGAAAAACTTATGATGAGTCTATACGATTGCTTCAAGAAGCAATTCAACAAGCAAAGCTTAACAACAAAGAAAAAATTGAAGTTATAAAAAGGTTAAACGCTTTCTTTAAAATTTAGCTTGTAATTTTTAACATAACAACTTTCATCAACTTATTTAAGAAAACTTAAAAATAAATAATTTGTTTCCAAATAATTAGCATACGTGAAACCATGTCAAGTGTGCAGAAAAGGCTTGCAGCTGAGATATTAAAAGTTGGTGAAAGCAGAATTTGGTTAGACCCTACCAAGAAGAAAGAAATAGATGCAGCTATAACGAAAGCTGATATAAGAAAACTAATTCAAAAAGGTTACATAAAAGTTTTGCCAGAAAAATTGCGCAAACCAAAAGAAAAGGAAAAAAGAAAAAAGGGGCCTGGAAGAAGGAAGGGGGCAAAAGGAGCTTTTCTTTCTGCAAAGAGAAGATGGATTTTAACTGTAAGACCTTTGAGAGAAATGTTGAAAGAACTTAGAGATTCTGGCCAAATTGATAGGCCAACTTACAGGAAGCTTTACAAAATGGTGAAAGGTGGAATGTTCAGGAGTAGAGCGCACTTGAAAATTTACCTTGAGCAACATGGTTTTTTGAAGAAGTGATTCTATGAAGCTGAACCCAACTTATAAAATGCCTTTCAAGAGAAGGAGGTTGGGTAAGACTGATTACAAGAAAAGGTTAAAGCTTCTTCTTTCAAAAAAACCACGCTTGGTTGTTAGGAGGAGTTTGAAATACATAACAGCTCAAATAATAGATTTTTCTCCGAAAGGGGATAAAACTCTTGTAGCTGCAACTTCAAAAGAATTGAAAAAGCTTGGTTGGGATTTTGCTTGTGACAATTTACCAGCAGCTTATCTTACAGGCTTACTCATCGGTAAAAGAGCTTTAGAGAAGGGAATTAAAGAAGCTGTTCTCGATTCTGGTTTATACACTTCAACTAAAGGCAATAGGATTTACGCTGTTGCCAAAGGTGCCATAGATGCTGGTTTAAAAGTGCCTGTGAGTGAAGAAATGTTTCCTTCGGAAGAAAGGATTAAAGGCTTGCACATAGCAAATTATTTAGAAAAGTTTAAAAATTTGCCCGAAAAATTTGAAGAGTTGAAAAAGAAAATAAGTGGTTGAAATGACTGAAGAAGAAGCTGTTGAAGAAAAACATGAAGAAGAAATTCCTGTCACAGAAGAAGTTCCTACTGTTATCCCTTCTGCTCTTGAAAAATGGAAGCCTAAGACAAGCTTGGGGAAAGAAGTTTTCGAAGGTAAAATCACAAGCATAGAAGAAATCTTGGATTCAGGAAGAAAAATAAAAGAGCCCGAAATTGTTGACAAGCTTTTACCGAATTTGAAAAACGAGATAATTTTAATTGGTAGGAGAACAGGTAAAGGTGGAGGTGCTCAAAGAATACCTGTAAAAATAACTGCAACTATGCACAAATCTGGAAGGAGATTCAAAGCAACGGCTTTTTCTGTGGTTGGAAATGAAGATGGTATAGTTGGAATCGGTAAAGGCTCAGCTCCAGAGCCTAGAGATGCAATAGCCAAGTCTATACAAAGAGCAAAGCTGAATTTGATAAAAGTTAAGCGTGGTTGCGGAAGCTGGGAATGTGGTTGTGGTGAAAACCATTCAATTCCTTTTAAAGTTGAAGGGAAGAGTGGGTCTGTAAGGGTTATACTGATGCCAGCTCCTAAAGGTGTAGGCATTGTGGCTAGCGACGAAGCCAAAAAAATCTTGAGGCTTGCTGGTATAAAAGATGTTTGGATAAAAACTTTTGGAAAAACTGCAACAAGGATGAACTTGATCTCAGCTATTTACGATGCTTTGAAAAAGCTTTACATTTACGATAAAGGTTAAATAATTAACTTTTCATCTCATACGTGAAATTAGCATCAAAACAAACCACTCAGGAAATTTAGGCGAAATGGCAGTAAGCTTATTTTTAGAATTGTACGGAAATTTAAACGGTAATTTAGGCGAAGAAAGCAAATATTCTGAGTTTTTTGTTAAAGGGGATGTAAAAGGTGAAGTCGGAAGAAAAGCTCATAATTCTGTTTTTAAAATTCATGGAAATGTTCACGGGGATGTTGGAAGCTTAGCAACCGACTCTGTTTTTAAAATTGGGGGAAATGTTGAAGGTTGTTTAGGCTTAGCTTCGAAAAATTGTAAGTTTTTCGTTGGCGGGGAAGTTGATGCAATACCATTTTCAAGCGACAATTCTTTTGAAATAAGAGGAAATGTGGAAAGGGGCATATACAACCTTGAAAATTGCTATTTGATTGTTGAAGGAAATGTAGGAGAAATTTATAGGATAAAAAATTGTGAAATTCTTGTGGGCGGAAAAATTGGCTCTTATGAGCTTTTGGAAGGTTGTATAATTTATTGTGATTGGGCAATCAACAAAGAAATGAGGAAGATTAATAGCTCAAATGGTAACAAAATATTGAAAAAAGAGATTTGGCCTTACAGACCAAAGAATTTTAAATTTAACAAACAGTAATATAGGTTATGCTTGCAGTTGTGAGAATAAGGGGAAATGCTGGTTTAAGGAAAGAAGTCAAGGATACTTTAAAAATGTTGAGGCTTAAAGCTCCGAATAATTGTGTGATTGTTCCGGAAACCGAAAGCTATAAAGGAATGCTACAAAAGTGTAAAGATGTTTGCACTTGGGGTGAAATAGAAAAAGAAGTTCTTGTCAAGCTTTTGCAAAAAAGGCTAAGGATGGAAGGTGATAGAAGGGTTGATGAGAAGATTTTGAAAGAAATAACAAATTTTTCAACTTTTGAAGAATTCGCTGAAGCTTTGATTTCGGGAAAAGTCAAGCTTAAAGATTTCAAAAAGCTTAAGCCAGTTTTCAGGTTAACACCACCAAGCAAAGGATTCAAATCTGTTAAAGAGCATTGGCCTAAAGGGGATTTAGGATATAGGGGGAAAGAGATAAATGAGTTATTGGAGAGGATGATTTGAATGGTTGTTAGAAGAGAAAAGAAGCATAGGAAATTCAGGGGAAGAAGAACTTACCATGGTAGCCATAAGAAAGCAAGGGGTGGTGGCTCAAGAGGAGGAAGAGGAAAAGCTGGCTTGCACAAGCATAAATGGAGTTATGTAGTTAAATATGAGCCAGACCATTTTGGGAAAAGAGGCTTTACTCCTATAAAAAGGAGAGAAGTGAAGTGCATAAACTTGAAAGAATTGGAAAAAATAGCGAGAGAGAAGAATTTGAATGAAATCGATGTTTCCCAACTTGGCTATGAAAAGGTTTTGGGTGCTGGAAAAATTTCTTCACCTTTGACAATCAAAGCAAAATTTTTCTCTGAAAAAGCAAGAAAGAAAATTGAAGAAGCAGGAGGAAAAGCAATAAAAGTTGATTGAAATGGAAGAAGAAAAGCTAAGTTTGGATAAAAAAATAGCAAGGTTTTTGCCTACAATAAAAAGACCAACTTACCAGCTTCCTTTCAACACCCGCCTTAAATGGACAGCTTCTGCTTTACTTCTTTACTTGGCCTTTTCCTACATAACTATTTATGGCGTACAAAAAGCTTCTTACGAGCAATTCAGGTTTTTTGAAATAGTTTTGGGTTCAAAGTTTGGAAGCTTAATGACTTTGGGTATAGGGCCAATAGTTACAGGAGGAATAATACTTCAGTTGTTAGTTGGCTCAAAAATATTGAACTGGGACACAACTAAAGAAGAAGACAGGAAAAAATTCCAAACATGGAGTAAGTTCCTGGCAATAGCTTTCTGTTTAATAGAAGCAGTTGGCTTGGTTTTTGCAGGAGCTTTGCCTATAGTTGGCGATAACTTCACAGTTTTTCTTGTAATAGCCCAATTAACCTTAGGCGGAATCTTTGCTCTTTTGTTGGATGAAATCATAAGTAAATGGGGTTTTGGTTCAGGAGTAAGCCTTTTCATAGCTGTGGGAGTTGCTAATCAAATTTTCATAAGAATTTTTTCCCCACTTTCAATTACTTGCATCCCAGGAAATTTTGAAAGTTGTTTGCCTGGAAGGGAAGCAAAACCTTCAGGCTTGATTTGGCAGTTTTTCATAAATGCTTTTTCAGGCAACTTCAAAGAAATGCTTCTAGTTGGTTTACCGATGCTCACAACATTTCTTTTGTTTTTGTTCGTAGTTTTTGTTCAAGATATAGGGATTGACATCCCGATAACTTTTGCAGCTTTAAGAGGATTCGGGAGAACATGGACTTTGAAACTTCTTTACACTAGCAACATTCCCATAATTTTGGCAGCGGCTTTGATAGCAAATTTGCAATTGATAGCAAGGATTGGTTTGCAACCTGTGAGTGCTGAAATTAGTTGTAGCATGCTTGCATGTTACGATAAAGAAAACAATTTAGTTGGGGGCATTCTCTATTACTTAACTTCTCCAAGAAATCTGCTCGGCGATTTAATCAACGGGACTATAACTTTGAACGAAGTTGTGAGAGCTTTCACTTATCTAATCTTCTTGAGTTTAACTGCTATGGTTTTTTCAGTTTTTTGGGTTTCAACTTCTGGAATGGATGCAGCTTCAGTAGCAGAGCAACTTGAGTCTATAAAAATGCAAATCCCAGGCTACAGAAGTGATAAAAAATCTATGGAAGCTGTTTTGAATAGGTATATTCCATACTTAGCAGTTTTAGGTGGTTTGGCGATAGGGGCAATAGCGGCATTCGCAGACTTCCTTGGAGTTATAGGAAGCGGTACAGGAATTCTTTTAACTACGATGATACTCTACAACTACTACGAACAACTTTCAGCAGAAAATCTTGAAGGAGCTCATCCCCTCATTCGAAAAATATTGGGTGAGTGAAATGTTAGAATTTTTTGCCAAACTTTTGAACCCAATTCTTTCACCACTCTTGATTTTCCACCCGATGATTTCCATCTCAATAATAGCTTTTTTAATCACAATTTTAATCTTGCTCATAAACAGAATTTTCGTTAAGAAAAACATGATGAGTGAATTAAAAATGAAAATCGAAAATTTGAGAGAACAATTGATAGCTTTTCAAAAAGAAGGTAATGTGGAAAAGATGAAAGAGATAATAGATGAAATCACGAAAGAAAATGTGGTTTACATGAAGCAAATGGTGAAAGTTTTGTTGATTTCCATAGTGGTTGTTGTTATATTTTTGCCTTGGGTTCAACAAACTTACAAAGATGCTACCGTAGCGAAATTACCCTTAGTTATTCCTTACATAGGCTCGAACTTGAACTGGTTTGTTTGGTATTTCCTTGTTTCAGTTGCAATAGGTTGGGTTTTAAGGAAATTGTTGGGGGTTGAATATGGCTAATGTTGTTAAAGTGAAAGTTAGAACTCCTTCTGGGAAAATCGTCGTTCACAAGAAATGGGCAAAAGCAGGAGTAGCTAAATGCGCAGTTTGTGGGAAAGAATTGCAAGCTATTCCAAGGCTTAGAAGCTTTCAACTCAGAAAATTGCCAAAAAGTAAAAGAAAACCTGAAAGACCTTTTGGTGGCTATTTGTGCTCAAGATGCATGAGAGAAGTTTTTAGAGAAAAAACAAGAAAGTTGAGCTCTTAAGGTAGAATTAAAGATAAAACACCCAAGAGCATCGGTATCGGAAGCCCTGGTAGAGGGATTTTTTTCTTCATTAAAAGTAAAATAGTCAATAACACGCCAACATTTGTTGCCAAAAGAGTTAAGATCATTTTTTCTATACCAAACAGCACGAAACCAACTGCCGGAAGCATGGAGTAAAAAACTACATCACCAAGACCGATTTTTATCAAATCAAAATCCACTATCAGCAAAGGAAGAAAGTCCAATTTAATCTTTATTTTTCCCTTAACTCTTTTTGGTTTCCCCAAGATTTTTTTCAAAGGTCCAGCAAAAACAGCATAAACATCATAACTTGCCAGCAAAATAGGAAAGACAAAAACTGTTGGTGGTTGAAGTATTGTAGCAAAATAGCCTGCAGCTTCAGCTGCTATGAGAAAAGATAAAAATTTGGAAAGGAAGGAAAATTGCTTGAAATAAGCAACTAGTAGAACTAGAAGGGACGCTAAAATCGAGAAAATGAATGGCAAGAGGGAAGAATCGGGAAAAATCGTAGAAGATAAAATGAAAGTTAAAGAAAAAACAGAAGCCATCAAAAAGCTTGTGACAATTGTTTTAACGAAATTGAATTTCTTGAATTTCACCAAAAAAGCTAGGAAAATCCCGAAGATGAAAATGACTAAGATTAAAGAAAGAGAATTTGCCACAGCCCCTCCAACACTTTGACCAAATGGCTCATAAGCTTCTTCAACTAATGGTGTAGAATAAAAATTTCGCGTGACTAAAAGTGTAAAGAGTTGTGTGAAAAAAGTAAAGAAGAGAAGTTTGAGTATTGCTTTTTTAAAGTTTTTATTTATTGGTTGCATTCCCAAGCTCACTTGCCACTAACTTTTTTGTTTGCAATTTCTCCAACTACAGGAAGCTTGAACCACTCACCTTTGTAAGCTTTAATCATACAAACTATCCATGTTATTAATGTTATTATGCTGATTATTCCTGCAATGAAAAAACCTATTATTGGAAGTATACCGAAGAAAATTCCTGCTACTTGAAGTATTAGAAAAGCTATGAAAGATTGAAGGGCATGGAACTTAACGAATTTGCTTTCTTTTTCTAGCAAATAAAAGATTATTCCTGTTATCCAGCCAAG
>JAWCEU010000014.1:0-10182 GCA_039092155.1 Candidatus Aenigmatarchaeota archaeon | reverse complement strand
ATCTAAAATTGAAGTACAAAGCCAAAATGAAAGTTTCTAAAAAGTTTGCTGGGTTAATTAAAGGGAAAAAAAGTTTATAGAGACACAATACTCATTTCACTTAAATCTTAATAATATGAAAAGTAAAAAGTGATTTTATGGCAAAAAAAGACGAGCAAACTCAAGAAGAGCTTGAAATTGCGCGTATAAGGATACCAAAAGAAGGTGAAGTTTTGGGTAGAGTTGAGATGATGCTTGGAGGAGACAAGCTTAGAGTTGTTTGTGAAGACGGAAATGTGAGGATTTGTAGAATTCCGGGGAAACTTAGGAAAAAGATTTGGATTTTGGTCGGAGATTTGGTTTTAGTTCAACCTTGGAAAGTTCAAAGTAATGAAAGAGGAGATATAATTTTCAAATATACGCCAACGCAAGAAGGTTGGTTGAAGAGAAAGGGTTTTATTAAATGATATCATCCATAAAAATTCCTGAAGAGAGGCTCAAAAAATTTAGAATTTATTCAAAAGAATTGGAAAAACTTGCTAATTGTAAAATTAGAATAAATGAAGAGATAACAATTGAAGCGGAAGACCCAATAATGGGGATGAGAGTTAAAGATGTTGTGAAAGCTTTTGGAAGAGGTTTTGATTTTGAAGATGCTTTGAATTTGCTTGATGAAGAATATTGTTTAGAAACTATAAACGTTCAAGATTTTTCAAGGTCGAAGAAGAGGATGGTTGAAATTAAAGGAAGAGTCATAGGGAGGCAAGGGAAAGCAAAAAAATTAATAGAAAAATATACAAATGTTAAAATTACAATCTACGGGAAAACAATATCAATAATAGGGAAATGGGAAGAAGTGCAAAAAGCAAAAAGGGCTGTTGAAAGTTTGTTGCAAGGAAGGAAACATGGTACAGTTTTTAGAAGCTTGATGGAGGGAAGGTATGGTTGAAGAGAGCATAGCCGAAAAGATGGCAAAAGATATGAAAGAAGTTTCAGTAGCAGAATTTTTCGAGAAGAATAGACATCTGCTTGGTTATGAGAATCCGGCTAAAGCTTTGCTAACAGTTGTTAAAGAGGCAGTGGATAACAGCTTAGATGCTTGTGGAGAAGCTGGAATTTTGCCTGAAATAAAAGTTGTCGTTAAACAAACAAATGCAGATAGGTTTAAAGTTGTCGTGGAAGACAATGGTCCTGGAGTAGTTGAATCGAAAGTCCCTTACGCTTTTGGTAAATTTTTATATGGCTCGAAGTTCCATAGGATGAGACAATCGCGTGGCGTTCAAGGTTTAGGTATACATGGAGCAGTTCTTTATTCACAATTAACTACAGGAAAACCAACAAGAATCACAACTAGCACAGGGAAAGACATACATATTTTTGAGTTGATGATAGATGTAGTTAAGAATGAGCCAATAGTTCTTTCTCACAAAGTAGAAAAAAATCCAAACAAATGGCATGGTGTTAAGATAGAAATGGAAATTGAAGGAAGGTATGTGGAAAGAGCACAATCAGTTCTTGAATATTTAAGACAAACTGCAATAGCAAATCCATATGCTAGAATAATTTTTGACGGACCAAATGGCAAAATAGAATTTGAAAGAAGTGTAAACGAAATGCCAAAGCCTCCAAGAGAAATTAAGCCTCATCCTTATGGCGTTGAAATAGGTTTGTTGAGAAGAATGCTTTCAACTACCAAAACAAGGACTTTGGTCCAATTCTTAACTTCAGAATTTTCTAGAGTTGGGAAAAAATCTGCCGAGCAAATTTGCAAGTTGGCTAAACTTGAATTTAGAAGAAAGCCTCAAGAACTAACACACGAAGAATCTGAAAGGTTGCATAAAGCCATGCAACTTGTAAAGCTAGTTTCTCCGCCTACAGACTGTCTTTCGCCTCTTGGAGAAAAATTGATAGAAGAAGGTTTAAAGAAAGAGACTGGAGCAGAGTATGTGGTTGCTGTTACAAGGGCACCGAGCGTTTATAGAGGGAATCCCTTCTGTGTGGAAGTTGGTTTGGCTTATGGTGGTAAACTCCCACAAGACCAAACAGCTCAACTTTTAAGGTTTGCGAACAAAGTTCCTTTACTCTACCATCAATCAGACTGTGCTTTAACAGAAGCTACTATCGAAACAGATTTCCGTAGATATGGCTTATCACAATCAGAAGGTCAACTTCCTTTTGGTCCTTTAGCTATATTCATCCATTTCGCTTCAGTTTGGGTTCCATTCACTTCTGAAGGAAAGCAAGCTATAGCAAAATACCCAGAGATAATGAAAGAAGTTAAACTAGCTTTGCAAGATGCTGGAAGAAAATTGGCTTCTTACATAAGGCAACAGAAGAAGCTTAAAGAAAGGCAATTGAGAAGACAAATTTTTGAAAGGTATATGCCAGTAGTTGCCGAATGTTTGGAAAAGTTGGTAAATAAAGATAAAAAGTTGATTTTAAATAAACTTCAAGAAATGATTAAGAAGAAAGTTGAGGTTGTTGAAAATGGAGAAAGCGAAGAAGAAGCTGGAAGAGTTGGGAAATAAAATATGGAAAGACATAGAAAAAGGAGAAAACCCTAGCATACAAATTCCAATAAGGTCTTTGAGCAATGTTTTTTATGATCAAAAAACTAGGATGTTGATGCTAGGAAATAAAACCGCAAGCAGATATTTCTTTAACATTGCTCATGCCAAAAAATTCATGCAAACTCTTCTAGTAGCAGCTTTTTGCAAAGAGCTGATAGACCAAAATCTTCACACAAGCTTGAGAGATTTGTTTTATGCTTTGAAGAGAACTTTACCAAACTCGCAAGAAAATACTTTCAACGAGCAGAATGAAAGCGACCCAATAGTTGTCGATTTGGAAGTAACTTTAGATGTTTTAAGAGAGCAATTGCATTTAAATGCTGATGTGAGAGGGAGAGTTGTCGGTAATGTTGTTATAGAAGATAGAGGGGATTTGGTAGATTGGAGTAAGTTGGGAAGTGGAGGATGGGCAATTCCAAGCAACGTAGAAGATATAATTTTCAAGAAAGTAAAAGCTGATTACATTTTAGTGATAGAGAAGAATGCAGCTTTTGAAAGGTTGCACGAAGATAAATTCTGGCAAAAACACAAAGCAATTCTTGTAACTACTCAAGGCCAACCTGCAAGGGGGACAAGAAGATTAATTCAAAGACTAGCAACAGAATTCAACTTACCAGTTTATGTTTTTACCGATTTAGATGCTTACGGGCTTTACATTTACTCTGTAATAAAATATGGTTCAATAAGTCTTGCTCATGTTTCAGATAGGCTTGGAACACCAAATTCTAAATTTTTAGGTTTGACGATGGACGATATAGATAACTTTGGTCTTAAAGATTTCACTATAAAAGCTGAAGAAGTTGACATCAAAAGAGCTCAAGAAATGCTCAAATATGAATGGTTCCAAAAAGAAGAATGGCAGCGTTTACTCAAGTCTTTAATTCAAAGAAAAATAAAAGCTGAATTAGAATCGCTTTCAGGTAAAGGTTTAAAATTCATCACAGAAACTTACTTGCCGACAAAAATTAAAAACCAGGAATTTTTGGATTAATTTATATTTTTTCAACAAAAAATTTGCATTATGCAGTTTGCTTTAGTTCCAGCTTACAATGAAGAAAAAACTATTGAAGAAGTTGTTCGCAGACTAAAAAAAGTTGGTTTAAAAGTAATTGTAATTGATGATTGCTCAAAAGACAGAACATTTGAATTAGCTAAGAAAACAGGAGCAATTGTTCTTAAGCATGAAGTTAACAAAGGTAAAGGAGAAGCTATAAAAACAGGGATAAATTTTTTGCTGAAAAGATATCCTAAAGTTGAAAATGTTGTTGTGATAGATGCAGATATGCAGTATTTACCAGAAGAAGCGATAAATCTCCTTAAACCTTTGAAAGAGAAAAAAGCAGATTTTATCATGGGAAAAAGAGATTGGTCTAAAGTGCCTTCAAGGCACAAGCTTGGAAACTTTGTTTGGAGGAGCTTCTTCAACTTTCTCTTTGATCAAAAACTTGAAGATACAAATTGCGGTTTTGTTGCTTTTTCAAATAAAGCTATGGATAAAATAAAAGATTACTTACATGGAGGATACATCCTTGAAAGTGAAATGTTGGTAGCAGCTATAAGGAATAATTTGAAAATAGGGCAAGTTCCTGTAGAAGTTAGATATAAAAAACTGGCTGGAATAAAAAAAGGAGTGAGAATGGTCTTAGGAGTTTTAATTTTCATAGTTAAAGAAGGGGTGAAATATAAGCTTTCAAAGTTAATGGATAAATTAATTAAATGAGAAAATAATTAAGATGGGACGGTAGCTCAACCCGGGAGAGCAACCGTTTGGCTCTATATCGCCTGAAGAGCGATGTGTTGTGGGTTCAAATCCCACCCGTCCCATAAAATGGCAAAAATTACAATTGTTCAATTAGGTAAAATTTCTGAGAATTTGCTCTCTTCTCTTACTTCTGAATTGAGGGAAATTTTTGGATTTACAACAGAAACCACAAATCCCGTAGAAATACCAAGAAATCTTTACAATTACATAAGGCAACAATACCCTGCGCCTTTGATTTTAAGGTTTCTTGAAGAAAATTTCAAGGGAAGAGTTTTAGGTATAACTGATAAGGATTTGTATGCTGAATCTTTGAATTTTGTTTTCGGTCAAGCTTATTGCCCTGGTAGAATAGCTGTTGTTTCAACCCATAGGCTTAACCCAGAATTTTACAAGCAAAAACCTAATGAAGACCTTTTGATTGAAAGAACAATTAAAGAAGCTGTACACGAAATCGGTCATACCCTTGGTTTAAGGCATTGTACAATTTCTTCTTGTGTTATGAGCTTTTCAAACACTGTTGGAGATGTTGATAGAAAGAGCAAAAATTTTTGTCAAAGTTGCTTTAGGAATTTAAAAATTTGAAGAGAAAAAATTTTTAAAGACTAGCAAAATAAATTAGTTGTATGGTAGAGAAAGTTTGGGAAGGAGAATTGATTGAAAATAGGGTAATAATTTGGGATAAAGATTCTGTTAAGCTTTATGACGATTCTGGCTATGGCAAACCTTTGCCAGAAGAAAATCCAAATAGGTTGGAATTGGAGCTTGTAGAAGCAGCTTTCTTGTTGGAAAAGGGAAAAATAAAAGTTTTTGTTAAGGAAGATAGCGGAAAAAAATATTTGAGTTTGGGAGAATTGATGGAAATAGCTTCCAAGATTGTGAATCAATTTCACCCTCAATTCATAGTTTACCGAGATTTAAGGGAAAGGGGATATCTTGTTAAAACTGGATTTAAATTTGGAGCCCATTTCAGGGTTTACGATAGAGGAGTAAAACTTGTGAGAGGGCCTAAAGCTCCTCATGAACATACAAAATTTGTTGTGCATGCTGTGCCAGAAGAAGCAGCTTTTTCTTTACCGGAGATGTCAAGGGCTGTGAGATTAGCTCACAACATAAGAGCAACTTTCGTTTGGGCAGTGGTTGATAGGGAAGGGGATTGCACTTATTACGAAATAAAGAGGCTTACCCCTTAGCCAGTGATTTCAATGGGCAGAATCAAAACTTCTTTTATCAAAAGAATAGCTAAAGATTTGTTGGAGAAAAATCCTGAAAAGTTTTCAAGTGATTTTGAAACTAATAAAAGAATGGTGGAAGAGCTCATAGATATAAAATCGAAAAAGATAAGGAATGTTGTTGCAGGCTACATAACTTCTTTGAAGAAAAGAGCTGAAAAATAAATTATTCTCAAAAAACCATATTTAATTTAGGTGTGAATGAAAGCTCAAATAGATGAGTTTGCTCTCGTGTTGTTAGCAGGATTAATATTGATAGGAATTTTAGCAGTTGTTTGGACAACTCAAGCAGCTCAACAATTAACTGTTACACCAGATTCAAAATATTTGACTTTAGCAAGAGGCTCTTCTTCCTATTTCTTTTTGTTCTTGAACGGAAGTGCTTCCAACGTAACTTTAAGAGCTTCAGGTGAAATTGCAAGCTGGATAAGTTTTGATATTCAAAATTTTGATGTTTTTGGGAAAGAAAAAGTGACTGTTTATGTCAATGTACCAAGCTATGCTTCTTACGGCTTACACAGAGGCGATATTTACGTTGAAGCTTTGGGTTATCAAAAAAAGGTTTCAGTTGTGATTAACGTTTCAACCACAACTGAAGAAGAAATGAAAATCATAGAATTCGGAGATTTTAAAGTGGGTTATATAATTGGTGAAGAAGTAGTAAAGAGGAAAGAAGGTCTAATAGTTGAGAAGAGTTTTTTCAAAGAAATTTCACCAAGTTTTGCTGTTGTCATTCCAGAAGATAAGTTGCCGATGATTAAAGAAGGTTATATGAGAGTTATAATTGAGCAAACAAATGGTCTTGGCGATTTGGTAATAGAATTGAACAAACAGAAAATCTTTGAAGGAAGAGTTGGTGTTGGTGAATTAATTTTACCTATCCCAAAAGAATTGATGAAGAAATCAAATTCAGTCTTCTTAAAAACAACATCACCTTTAGCTTTCTGGTCGAGCTCAATTTATGAAATAAGTTTGATTGAATTTGCAGTCGAATACAATGGCACTATTTTCAAAGATTTTGAGTTTGAGCTGAGTGATATGGAAGTGAAGAATTTTAAACAAGGGACAATTTCATTTTTCGTTAAGCGATCAAGTGAAATGGTCGGAGAAAGGGAATTGATAATTAAGATAAACGACCAGAAAATTTATGAAGGTGTGCCATTCCAATATTTGAGGAAAAGTTTTGGTGCAGAAGCAAACCTTCAACCAGGAATCAACAAAATCTCTTTTTCAACAAAAGAAGGAGCTTCCTATTTACTTGAAAATGTGAAACTTACAATCAAAATGTATTAAATCAAAATCAAAACTCTCAAGAAATCTCTTATTGCTGTTGAAGCACCAAGCATACCAATCATCAATTTTATGAAATTCCTCATCTCTTTTTCTTTTGAAAATTTGTCTAAGATCATTAAAATTGAAAAAACTGTAAGGGCTTTGAAGAAAATGAAAGAAATTGGGCTGAAAGAAGAAATCAGAAGTTTCGGTAAAACATGCATCTCTTTGTAGCCGAAATAATTTATCCCAACGAAAGTTACAGTTGCATCAAAAGCATGGATAAAAAGGACAAACTTGTTCTCTTCACTCCATTTAAAAAATTTCAAAACAAGCCAAGGGGCTGAAAAAATTAAGGTTAAAAAAGCTGCATAAAAATTTGAGATTTTTGAAAAGAGGGAAGAAAGAATTAGAGCTGAAGGTAAAAATCCGGAGAAAAACAAAAGTTTGAAGTAGGGAGCTTCAAATTTTTTCTGAAATTGAAGAGAAAGAATTAAAGCTAAAATCAAAAAAGAGCCGATTGTTAAATAAATCAAAGGTGTAACGAAGAAAATGCTATTCAAGAGATTTAAATCTTCAAGAACTCTCAAACAGCTTCCAAGCAAGATGAAAGGCGAAATTGAAGTTGCAAATTTTGCATCAATTTTGATTTTCAATTTTTTAAGAAAAAGGAAGAAAAGGTAAGAAGCTAAAAGGAATTCAACAGCGTAAACAAAAGTGTTTAGAAAAGTGTAGCTTGGTTGGGGTAGAAACAATAAAGATAAAAGATTTTTTAAATAGCTGAACATATACAAAAAATTGTTTTTGTTTGATTTAAATGGGTCCGTTGGGAGTTGAACCCAATTCTCCGCTGTGTGAGAGCGGCGTCCTACCGTTAGACTACGGACCCAATATTATTTATTTAAGCCTATAAATTTAATTCATGATTCTATCGAGAGAAGAAATCTTGGAAAGGATAAAGAAATATAATCTTATAGAAGATTTTTTAAATCTTGATAAACAACTACAGCCAGCAAGTTTTGATTTGACCTTAAGAGAAGTTTATGATTTGAAGACTTCAGGTCAAATAGATTTTTCGAATCAAGAAAGAAAGCTTCCTAATCTAGAGAAAATTAAATTTAAGCACGGTTGGCTCAAGCTCAAACAAGGCTGTTATCTCATAACTTTCAATGAAATTGTGAATGTACCAAATGATTTGATGGCTTTTTTAAGGCCAAGGTCTTCTTTGGTTAGAATGGGAGCAACTGTAGTTTCTTCTCTCTGGGATCCAGGATATCAGGGAAGAAGCAATTCATTGCTTGTAGTTTTTAACAAAAATGGAATAAAAATAAAAGAAAATGCAAGGATAGCTCAGTTTGTTTTTCTGAAACTGAACAAACCCACAAGACACCTTTACTCAGGAATTTACAAAGGTGAAAACATTTCAAAATTGTCTTAAATTTTTTTGAGATAGAAATTTCTCTTTCTTTTGTTCAAAATTTTCATCAAAAACAGGCTTGCTATAGGAGCAGTAAAATGAGTATTTTGGTTTTTCATTGCTGAGCAATTTTTGCAGTTTTATGCTACTTTGGTTGCAAGGAAGAGAAGAAAGTAAAGAGAGCTAAAAAGTGAATTTAAAATTCTCTTAAATTCATATTTAAAATTAGATTTTTCCATTTATTTGTTCCAATTTTACTTCTCAAAAATAAAGAACCGACTCTTGCTAAAGAACTTCTAAAGAAACCTATCTTCGGATTGTACCAATCCAAAAATTGTTTACATGGAAATTGCCTACATTCTATACAAGTTAAAACGTCATTCTTCGCTACGCATTGATAAATAGGACAAACTTTGAATCTAGTAAACCTTTTTAGAAACCAAGGCTCGCCTTTTGTTTCTATACAGCCTTTGCATCTAATTTTGAAATCTTTACAAATTTCACAAAAGGCTCCACAAGGAGGAATTTTTAATTTTATGAAGTCACTTTTCTTTTTCGAGCCACAATTTCAATGCTTTTGTAGTTTCTTCTCCAAAATGGCCTCTCAAAGTTCCATGTTTTTTAATTATTCTTGCTTTAAATTCTCTTAGTATAGCATCATCAACATCATTTACCATTAGTCTGCCCATAACACCACTAATAATATTTAACCGACAAGTATTTAAATATGTATGTTTATATGATATTATAGAGATAAAATGATAAAGTGATAGATATGGAAGAGAAAAATAAAATTTTAGGCACGTTACCACGTGAAGTCCAGAGAATGGTTAAAGGGTTTTATGAGCATTTAAAAGGCAAAAATTTCTCAAAATTAACTAAGAACGATAAAGAGAAGCTCAAAGAAATATTGAAAAAACTTTATTGGAACTATAAATTAAGTTTAAGAAAAATAGCTTCGTTATTTGAAAAAGATTATGACACGATTTATAAATGGTTTTCAAAACTTAACATTAGAAAAAGGAGTCTTCATGAGGCAGCTTCTCTCAGAAGAAATCCAAACAGACAATTCCTTTTAAGATTGTTGCCTCGTAGCTTACGGTTAGAAATTGAAAAATGCAAGAAAGAAATTAAACCTAAAAAAGTAAACATTCCTTTCCAATTGCTTAAGAAATTATACAAAGAAAATAAATTAAGCGCTTCTAAAATTGGCATTTTGTTTGAAGTTAATAGAAGAACTATTGAAAACTTACTTAAAAAATTTAAAATAAAGACACGAAGGAATATTCAGAAAAGAGTTGTTGATCAAAAAGAGAGGAATCTTCTCTTAAAGAAAGTTAAGCCAAAAATTCGTAAAATTGTGAATGAAATTTATAACAAATTTAAAAAGAGAAAATCATTAGGATTAGCTATAAGTTCGGAAGAAATCCCCAAAGAAGTTCTGGAGCATCTATACTTGGAATGTAAATTAAGTTCAAGGGAAATAGGTTTGCTTTTTGATTTAAGTGGTGCTAAAATTAGAAAGCGATTAGAAAAATACAACATTCCAAGAAGAAGTATTTCAGATGCTCTTTCAAAATATCCAAGAAGACCATTTGTAGAAAATAGCAGAGAAATGACAAAATTTAAGTGTTATCTACTAGGGTTAAGATGTGGAGACTTACACGCCCTTATTGATGATAAAAGAGTTATTTGCAATGTTAGTACAACTCATCCAGCATGGGAAAGATTAATGAACAAGTTGTTTGGAAATTTTGGTTTCATCAGGAAGTACCCATTTGAAAACAGAAAAGGGGAATATGCATGGAGGATTTCGGCTTATTTAGACAGATCTTTTTCTTTTTTGGCAGAGAAATTAAATAAAGTACCTTCAGAAATACTTTTGAATAAGGAATTGTTTTTAAATTTTGTAGCAGGTCTTATAGATTCTGAAGGAACAGTCGCTTTGGACAT
>JAWCEU010000013.1:0-11197 GCA_039092155.1 Candidatus Aenigmatarchaeota archaeon | reverse complement strand
AATATGGCAACCTTTACCATCCACAGGAAAAATAGTAGAAGAAACTTCTTCAATCCTTTCTTACATCTCTGCTATCATCTTCATTTTAGTGGTTTCTTTCCTAATATATAAATATGCGTAAACTCTCTTTGCTCGTAATTTTGATTTTTTTGCTTACAATCTTTTTTGCTAAAGATTTTTTGGCAAAAATGGGATTAAGCCTCTTGAGCATGCTTGAAGTTTCGGTGAAAGAAAAAACTGATGGGAAATTGCTCTTAGCTTACGAGCCATCTATAGAAATTGGAAACCAGCAAAAAATTTATGCAGAATTCATAAACACGGGCACAAAACAAGTGACAGCAAAGATTGAATTGAAGGTTTATGGTTATGTTAACAACACTCTTAAACCTCTAGCTTATTACTACGATGTTTCTGTGCCTCTTGACCCTGGGATGAGAAGAGGCTTTAAAAGTGTTTTTGTTCCACCAAGCGTTGGTTTATATTACATACAAGCAAAAGCTTATTACGATACAAAAGTTGTAGAAACTTGGGGAGCTTTTTCGGTTAATCTTCCACGCGGTGAAATTATTCCAATTTACAAACCAGTTTATGCCCCACCTCCAGCTTTACCTCAACTTCCAGGAGTTCCTGATTTACAACTCGAATATCCTTCTTCTCTCAAATTCTACTTAGGAGAAAAAAAGTTGATTGGCATAAATGTTAAAAATATAGGAAATGCCCCAGTTCACAACTTAAAACTTTACATTTCTACTTCATCTTCAATCAACTTTTCAATCTTTCCAAAACAAGTTTCGATTTTGACTCCAAACCAAAGCGTTGTTTTAGTGATTTCGGTTGAAATTCCTTTAGAGATGGAAGAGGGAATTTACCCATTCGAGTTCGAAACGATGAATGATGAAGGTGTGAAGAAAAGAGGGGAAATTTCCATTCAAGTGCTTTCAATTCCACCTCCAGAAGAAGAAGAAATTTACGGAAAAATCCTCAATTATGAATTTTTGATTTCTGAAATTCAACATGAAATAAATCAAGCTTTCTTGGAAGGTTATGATGTAAAAGTTGCGAATGAAACTTTGAAAGTTGCAAGAGAAACGCTTGAAAGTGCTAAGAGCTATTTTAACTTGAAAAAATTTGGAGATGCAAAGAAAGAATTGGGAAAAGTTGAAAGGTTTGTTGAAGAAGCTGCACTCCAGCTTGCAAGCTCAACTCTCTACATTTATAAACCGCCTGCAATTCTATGGTGGATAATACTCTTGATGATTTTATTCACAGCTATTATCGTTTTAATCTTCTTGTACTTAAGAAAGAAGGAAAAGAAAAGGCCAAAACTTTTGGAAGGAAAAGAAGAAGCTGAATGATTGAAAAACAAAAATAATAATCGTGCTAAAATAATTTTATGGGAATTTTCGGACCTTTTGTTTACAAATCAAAGAAGAATGGTCAAAAATTTTGGCTCCACATGAAAGTTAAAGGGAATGCTAAAATTTACTATTTTTCAAAAGACCCAACAGGAGCTCTTTTTGATCTGCCTCGTGGCTATGAAGTTGTTGAAAACCCAAAAACCGGAATGCCTTTTTTGAGGAAAAAAACATCTTTTGGATTTTTCTCCCTATTTAAACCGAAAAAAGAAGAAAAAGCTGAAGCTGAAGAAATAAGTAAATAGTTGAGTAATTAATTAATAGCATGGTAAGGATAATTGGAATAGTTTCTGGGAAAGGTGGAGTTGGAAAAACAACTTTAACAATTAACTTAGGTGCTGCTCTCTCTTACTATTTCAAGAAAAGAGTAACAGTTGTTGATTGCAACATCACAACTTCTCATCTAGGCTTATATCTTGGAATGTATTATTGCCCAATAACTCTGAACAACGTTTTAAGGGGGGATTCTGGAATAGAAGAAGCAATATATGAACATTACACTGGGATGAAAGTTATCCCTTCTTCTCTTTCTGTCAGTGAGTTGGAAGGGGTTGACATAACTTTGTTAAGAGAAAGCATAAAGCCTTTAGAAGAAAAGAATGACATAATTTTGTTGGACAGCAGTCCTGGCTTAGGAAGGGAAGCTATGGGTTGCTTAAAGGCTTGTGATGAAGTTTTATATGTTACTGCACCTTATGTCCCTTCAGTTATAGATATTGTTAAATATCAAGAAGTTGTTTCAACTCTCAACTTAAAACCTGTGGGAATTGTTTTGAATGCTGTTGATAAAGCAAGGTATGAAATGAATGCGAAAGAAGTTGAAGAGTTAACTCGTCTTCCAGTTTTAGCTTCAATACCTTACGACAAAAATGTTAAAAAAGCACTTTCGCTTAAAATGCCTGTAGTGATGCTGAACAAAAATTCTCCTGCAAGCAAGGAAATGATAAAATTCGCTGCAAGGCTTGTTGGTGAAGAATACAAAGTAGAGAGCTCTTTTTCGAGGATAATGGAAAGGTTGAAAAATTTCATCAAGTTTAGAGCTTCTCTAAGCCCTGTTTAAAGAGATAAGTTTAAATATATTAGTGTTTAAATAATCTAAAATGATGGGAAGGAAAAAAGCTGTGTTAGTTGCTTTCAGCGTAAAATCTGAAAAGTTTGGAAGCTCTTATGAGAGAAATAAATTCTTCAGAGAACTTTATGGTTGGAAACAAATGATCAGAAAAGAAATTTTAGTTGAAGGTAATGGAAAACCGAAAGAAAAAGTTTATGTTTATCGAAGAGAAGGTTTGTTGAATGAAATTCCACACAAAAGAGTTGACCAAAGCAGCTTCATAATACCTGAAGAAGAATTTGAAAAGATAGAAAAATTCATGGAAGAGTGGAAAGAAAAGGTTATGTGGAAAGTTTTCAAAATATTATTAGAAGAAGATATTTTTGAAGAAGGTGGATGAAATGAGTGAAAAAGAAGAAGAAAAAGAAGTGAGGCTTAAAGTTGGTGAATTAACAGCAAGAGAAGAAGCTGGAAGGGGAATCGTTAGGATTGATTCTTCAACCATGCATAAACTTGGGATAAAAGAAGGTGATGTTGTTGAAATTGAAGGTTCGAGAAAAACTGCTGCAATAGCAGTGAGAGCTTATCCTGCTGATGTTGGTCTTAACATCATAAGGATGGATGGTATAACAAGAAGGAATGCGGGGTCAGGAGTTGGAGAGTATGTGAAAGTTAGAAAAGCTGAAGTGAAAGAAGCCAAAAGGGTAACAATTGCTCCGGCTGAAAAAGGGTTTGTGGTACACGCTTCTCCAGATTTGGTTAAACAAAACCTCTACATGAGACCTGTTGTAAAAGGCGACATAATTATTCCTTCACCAGTCGTTAGAAAGAGGTCTAAAAGTGGCTCATTTTTCGAAGAATTTTTTGGCAGCGACTTTTTTGAAGAATTCTTCTTCACACCTTTCCCAGGAGAAACAAGGTTTATCGTTACAAACACAGACCCTTCTGGAATTGTTAGAATTGGTGATATAACAGAGCTTGAAATTTTGCCGGAGCTTCCAGAAAGCTTGAAGCTCGAAGAAAAAGCTATACCTGCTGTAACTTATGAAGACATTGGTGGTATAAAAGATGTGATTGAAAAAGTTAGAGAAATGATTGAATTGCCTTTAAGGCATCCAGAAATTTTTGAAAGGCTTGGAATTGAACCACCAAAAGGAGTTTTGCTTTATGGTCCGCCAGGAACTGGAAAAACTTTGCTTGCAAAAGCTGTTGCTAATGAAAGTGGAGCAAACTTCTTCTCAATTTCTGGTCCAGAAATAATGTCCAAATTTTACGGGGAATCTGAACAAAACCTTAGAAAAATTTTTGAAGAAGCAGAAAAAAATGCGCCTTCGATAATTTTCATCGACGAAATAGATGCAATTGCTCCAAAGAGGGAAGAGACTACAGGAGAAGTTGAAAGAAGAGTTACGAGCCAACTCTTATGTTTGCATCCATCAACATTAGTTTATGCTGATGAGCCTTGTTCAATTAAGGAGTTGTTTGAGAAAACTAAAGGTAAAATTATAGAAGATGAATTTGGTGTTGTCCACAAAATTCCTAAAAATGGTGTGTATGTTTTAAGTTTTAGTGAAAATGGGAAAATTTCAAAAGCAAAAATAATCGCTCTATCAAAAACTAAAGTGAAAAAGCAATATGAAATTCAATTATCTACAGGGGAAAAAGTTGTTTGTTCATCCATCACAAAGTTTTTGAGAATAGGCAATGATGGTGTAAAGTGGGTAAGTGCAGAAGAATTGAAGGAAGGAGATTATGTTTTAGCTCCAAAAAAGATCCCATTAGAAAACAGCATTCAAAAACTTGATCTAAAAAAATTAAAAGAACGAGAAAAATGGATTTTAAAAGTTGAAAAAAGTTCTTTGCCGGCTGCAATCTTTGGAAGAAGATTCATCAAACTTTCTGAATTGGTAAAATTGGAAAACAATGAAATCTTTGTGAATGAGTTAAAGAAACCTTATCAAAAAATAGCACTTATTTTGAGCAAAATAAAAGAAATTAGAAAAGAAGAACTGGAAAAGAAGTTAAATGTTACTAGAAAAGCTTTGAACAATTCACTTAGAAAGTTAAAGAAAATGGGAATTTTAAGTATTAAAGAAGGTGTTGTGAGATTAGAGTGTGCAAAATCCTTTAACATCCTTGGAATAGCTTACAAGTCAGATGGCAAAATTTATCCTATCAAAGAAAAATTCTTCATTAAACTACCTGAATTCCTTGACGAAAAATTAGCAAGACTTTTAGGTTACATCATCTCAGAAGGTCATCTTTATAATCATGCTTTGAACGTGAGTGGAGAAGTTGCTGAAGAATGCGAAAATTTGATTGAAGAATGCTTTAAAGTAAAATGTAAGATGAAGCAAACTCATGTAAAGATGCTTTATACTTATTCGAAACCAATCGTTAAGTTCTTGTCAGAATATTTTGGCATTCCAATAGGCAAAAAGTCACATGAAGTAGAAGTACCGAAAGAGATTTTCAACTCACCTGAGAATGTAAGAGCAGCATTTTTGGCAGGATTGCTAGAAGGTGAAGGATATGTGAGTAATTCGCAAATAAGCTTCTATACATCAAGTGAAAAATTAGCAATGGGTATAGCAAGCTTACTTTATTCCCTAGAAATCCCTGCTAGAATAAAAATTTATAATCTCTATGCCATCCAACCTTTTGGAGGTTATGAAGTATTCAAAATTTTCGTTGAAAAAATAGGGAGATATGTTGAAATACCACAAAAGAGACTTAAGCTTAAAAATCTGTTAGAAAGAAAGAAGTTAGTATCTTCAATAGTTTGGCCGATAAAAGAAAAACTGTTTGAAATAAGAAAAGGCTATGGTAACAAATACAGTTATTTATCACCTAATGTAGATCTTCACATAAATTCCAATGTTTTAGGCTATTTCATCAAAGCTCTTGAAGGAATAGAAAATGAATTCATAAGTGAGCTGAAGAAAATATCTGTAAGTGAAGCTATTCCTGTTAAGGTAGAAAGGATTGGGAGAGTTGATGAAGAAATAGAAATGTATGATTTAACAACAGAAACTTCGAATTTCATAGTAGGTCACGCACCTGTAATAGTTCACAACACTCTTATGGATGGGCTTAAGAAAAGAGGGAAAGTTGTAGTAATAGCTGCAACTAATAGACCAAATGCTATAGACCCTGCTTTGAGAAGAGGCGGAAGGTTTGACAGAGAAATAGAAATTCCAGTGCCAGATAGAGAAGGTAGGCTTGAAATTTTCAAAATCCATACCAGAAACATGCCTTTGGATAAAGATGTTGATTTGAATTGGCTTGCTGACATAACTTATGGCTATGTGGGTGCTGACATAATGGCTTTGTGCAAGGAAGCTGCCATGTCTGCTTTGAGAAGAGTTTTACCAGAAATAAAATGGAAAGAAGAAACTGAACTTCCAAAAGAAGTTATAGAAAAACTTGTTGTCAAAAAAGAAGATTTTGAGAATGCTTTGAAAGTTGTTGAGCCTAGTGCGATGAGGGAAGTTTTGGTTGAAGTACCGAAAGTTAAATGGGAAGATGTTGGTGATTTAGAAGAAGTCAAGCAGCAACTCAAAGAAATGGTTGAATGGCCTCTCAAGCATCCTGAGAGTTTTGAAAGGATGGGAATTACTCCACCGAAAGGAATTTTGCTTTATGGGCCTCCTGGTTGTGGAAAGACTTTGCTTGCAAAAGCTGTTGCTAATGAAAGTGGAGCAAACTTTATAGCTATTAAAGGGCCTGAAGTTTTGACGATGTGGGTTGGTGAAAGCTTACCTTATGACGAAAAAATCCTCATAATTAACGATGGGAAGGTCAAACGTATAAACATAAGTGACTATCCTGAAAATAAAAAGATTTTTGTGCCAACAATTACAAACGATTTTAAATCAAAAAATTCAAAAGCAGTTGGGTTGATCAAACACCCTGCACCACCTTTTGTTTATAAAATTAAAACAGAAACTGGAAGAGAAGTTAGAGTTACAGGAGGGCATAGCTTATTCATAAAAGATGATGAAGGGTTGAGAGAAGTACAAGCAGAATATATCGAACCTGGAAAAACTAGAATAGCAATACCAGCAAAGATTATTCCACCAGAAACGATTAAAGAAATAAATCTCATAGAACATTTAAGAGGAAAAAAATTACATGTTTTTGTAAAAGGATCACAAAAATATGTAAAGAAAGCTATTAAAAAATTGGGCTTGAAAAAAGTTTCCTCTCTCTTAGGAATCGAGGCTAAGAATGTATACGCCTACTTAAATCGTGCTAATCTTAGGCTGGATAAGTTTGTAAAATTGATGAAAAGTGCAAAAATAAAATATAATCCGAAAAATCTCACACTTATTTCAAGAAAAAGCGAATTGCCAGCTATTGTAAAATTCAACGAAGAGTTAGGGCTTTTGCTTGGTCTTTGGGTAGCTAAAGGTAGCTATTTTAGTCATGGTATACGTATAAGTTTGAACAAAAAAGAAGCCCTAAAAATTAGTGAATTATGTAAAAAGTTTGGTGATACATGTTTCTATAAAAAAGGTAATGGTGTTGACATTTACATTGACTCTACTCTGCTTTTGTTTTTATTCAAAGATGTTTTTGGTTTGAAAACTGGTGCAAATAAACATGTTCCAGAGCTCATGTTTTCTGCACCTATGAAAACTATAGCTAGTTTTCTTAGAGGGTACTTTAGTGGTGATGGTTACTTCAGCGGTAAGTACATAGAAGTAACCACAGTTAGCAAGGAATTAGCAAACGATATTCTAACCCTTCTCCTTTATTATGGAATAGTTGCAAGAGTTAAAGAGAAATCAGAGAAAAATGGAAGCGTTAGTTATAGAATTAGATTTTGCTGGCAAAGATGGTTAAATACTTTCATAAATAAAATTGGCTTCCTAGATGAGGAGAAAAATGAAAAAGTAAGAAACTATTTGAGAAGCTTATGGCAAAAGGTAGATAAGCGTTCACCAGAACATAAGATGAATAAAGATGTATATTGGGACCTTGTTGTTGAGAAGAAAATCGAGCCTTATAATTATCCTTATGTCTTTGATATAAGTGTAAACCCAACAGAACGTTTCATAGCAGGTTTTGGCTGTGTATTAGTTCATAATTCAGAACGCAAGATAAGAGAGCTCTTCAGAAGGGCAAGACAAGTTGCTCCAGCCATAATATTCTTTGACGAGATTGATGCTTTAGCGCCAAGGAGAGGATTGTATAGGGGAAGTGCTGTTACTGAAACTGTTGTCTCTCAACTCTTGACAGAGCTTTCAGGAATAGAAGAAACTAAAGGTGTTGTCGTTATAGCAGCTACAAACAGGCCTGACATGATAGACCCTGCTTTGTTAAGACCTGGAAGGATAGATAGGTTTGTGCTTATTCCACCTCCAGACCAAAAGGCAAGGCTTGAGATCTTGAAGATTCACACGAGAAACATGCCTTTGGATAAAGATGTTGATTTAAAGGAATTGGCTGAAAGAACAGAAGGTTTTTCAGGAGCAGATTTAGAAGCTTTGTGCAGAGAAGCTGCCATGAATGCTTTGAGGGAAGATATAAAAGCTAAGAGTGTGAAGAAGAAACATTTTGAAGAAGCTTTGAAGAAAATAACTCCAAGCTTGACTAAAGATGTGATAAGTTATTATGAAAAATTTGTTGAGAGGCAAAAAAAGATTAGAAAGCCTGAAGAAGAAGAAAAATTCAGTTATATAGGGTAAAGAGTAAATATTATAAAGGGAAGGAAAATGTTGCTTAAAGATATAATGAACACCAATGTGGTAACTGTTAAGCCTGGTGTAAGCTTGAGAGAAGCAGCAAAGACTATGTGTGAAAAGCACATAGGCAGCTTAATAGTTATGGAAGAAGAAGAGATAGTCGGTATAATAACACAAACAGATATTCTTAAAGCTGTAGCTGAAGAAATGGATTTGGATTCCACACGCGTTGAAGATGTGATGAACAAAAAAGTTTACACAATAGATTATGAAAAAACTGTGGAAGATGCTGTTAATCTCATGATGGAGAAAAGGATAAAAAGGCTTCCTGTAACTAAGGAAGGAAAGCTTGTTGGTATAGTAACTGCAAGCGACATAATAACCGTTGAGCCAAAGCTTATAACAGGGATTGCAAGTCTTTTGTCAATGAAGATCCCTGGCTACAAGGGTGGGTGAGAGTTATTCAAGCAAGATGTTTTTGCCCTACTCATGGCAAGCTAAGTCTGAAAGAAATAATAATAAAAAACGGTGTGCCTGTTTGCTCTAAATGTCTTTCTGAGCTTCAGTTCGGTAACATTAGGGTAAGGTTCAATTCTAAGGGTAGATGAATTGTTGGAATGTCCAAGATGCAAATCAATTAACGTGAAATTTCTTCCTTGGCTTGGAATGATTTATGAATGTAAAGAGTGTGGCTATAGAGGACCAATAGCACTCAAGAAGACCAAATCCCAATCTTCTTCTCCCTAGCCTCTTTTTCTGCTTGCTCGAAACATTCATACTTCGTTTTTGCTATACTCTTTGCAAACCCTTTTTTCAATAGCTCACAATTAACAAGCTTTCCTTCCACAAAAACATACCTCAAAAATCTCCCATACTTATCTTTGTTTTGAGATTCTCTCTCCATCTTTACCCTTTTTCCTTCAACCATTTCTTTTAAAAAATCTCTTGCCTCTTCATATAAGAATTCGCCTTGCTCAGGAGCATCAATCCCTATCAACCTTACCCTTTCCCCACTTTTTAATTCAAAAGTGTCTCCATCAATAACTTTCGAAACAACACCTTCTTCGATTTCCGAAAAGTTGTGTTGAAGAAAAGAGAAAGCTAGCAAAAGAAATGTGGGGAGGAAGTAAAAGAGTTTCTTCATATCCAACCTTTGAAATTTTACTGAATTAAAATCTTTTCTCCATACCCTTAAGAGGGAAAAAATCATTACTTTTGAGTGAGCACAGGGATAGGTTTTTAAATATGTTTTAATAAACTAATGGTAAGGGATAAATATGGCTTTACCACAACTTAAAACTTGGCAATGGGCCGTTGTAGCTGTAGTAATAGTCCTTCTCCTCGTGGTCTTGGCCCAATACCTTGGCTTAGTCCAACTCTTCTAGACGCCTTTGCCTTTTCTTTTTCTTTTAACCACCCATGCTTTTTTCAAATCTTATCCCTTCCTTGAAAGGCTTTTCATCTTCATGTCCAAATTGCTCGATAGCATCAGAAGCTTGCATTTCTCCAAACCTTTTTGCACAATCTTCACAAATAGTTAGAACTTTTTTTGTATCTTCATCCCCTATGCTGAACACTTTACCCTCTTTCCCACAAATGTTGCACTTACCTTCAAAGGTTGCAGAAATTTTTATCTTCACAAAGATATTTGGCTTTCTTCCTATTTAAATCAAAATTTGTCCAAGAGGAGGTGCAAAGCATAAGCTGAAAAAACTGACAAGAAAAAGGGGAAGAAGCTGGAAAAATCAAGACCCAAAACAAATGAAAAGAAAAGGGAAATTGCAAAGGAAAATATAAAAGAGAAAGGAAAGGTATGGGTTATTCCTCTGTGTTTTGTTGGTAAAAGCTTTATTAAAAAGTAGAGAAGAATGGAAAAAGCAATTCCGTAATACCAAGTTTTTGTAAAAATTAGGAGGTAGAGGAAGAGGAAGATTGAAGATAGAAAAAGTCCCAAAATTTTCCTTGATTTTGAGTTTTTCATATCAACATCGGGAAAGATGCTTATGAAGGGTATGATAAAGGTCATCACCAAATTCTTCTGCAAGTCAAGTTTTAAAAAAGGGAAGATTTGGTTCAAGCTCAAGAAAAGGGAAAGGAAAAGGAAGCTGAAGACCAAGTGAACTTTCCAATCAGGCATTTCATCACAATAGCCCCGGCCAGATTCGAACTGGCGTGTTCAGGTTTCTTTCTTCATCTTTTTTCAGAGCTTTAGACCGAAGTCCAAAGCCTGACATCCTTGACCGCTAGATGACGGGGCTCTAAAAAATAAACTATTCTTCCTTAATATAAAATTTATTTCATTCCTTCTTTTATCCCTTTTTTCGTCACAACATAGCTCATTGAGCCTAAGGGGGAAATTTTGGCTATGTAGCCCTTTTCTTCCAAAGATTTCAAAGCAGTTTCAAGCTTTGATAGCTCAGCTTTCCCTTCCACGAACTTCAAAAGCTCTTCTTTGCTCATAACAAGCCTTTTAGCAATCTCTCCAAGAATCTCTTTCTCTATCCCATTTTCTTCCACTCAAACCACCAACTGCTTCTTAATTTCTAAAACTTTTTCTTTCCCAAGGAGCTTTTCAACTATAGCTAAAGCAAATAAAAGAGCTGTACCTGGAGCTTGAGAAGTTATTACATTCTCGTCAACAACCACTTTTTCATCCCTTGGATAAGGAATTTCCTTTTCCATCCCAGGGTAAATTGTTGCTCTTCTCTTATCTAAGATATGGTATTTTGCTAAAACCAAAGGGGCTGCACAAATGGCAGCTATAAGCTTGTTTTTTTCATTTGCCTTTTCCAAGAACTCTTTAACTTTGCTTGACTTCAAGAGGTTTTCCACACCTTTGGAACCGCCTGGCAAAACAATTCCGTCATATTTCTCAATGTCAACTTCAGAAATCTTTTTATCGGCCATGACTTTTATGTTGTGACTTCCTGTAACCCATCCTCCAGTTAAACCAACGCTATCAACTTCTATTCCTGCCCTTCTCAAAACATCAATAACAGTAATTGCTTCTATCTCTTCAAAGCCGTCTGCAAGCAAAACAA
>JAWCEU010000012.1:0-11646 GCA_039092155.1 Candidatus Aenigmatarchaeota archaeon | reverse complement strand
ATTCCTTATACTTATTTGTCTGTCTTGCGGTAGATTAAAAATTCTTACTTTCAGCTTAGCTTCTGCAGGTAAGTCTATTTGTTTTATAACTTCTTCAGCAATTGATAAAACTTCTTCGGGATTTTCAGTCAAATAGTCAGCAAGTTCTGGGTTGAATTTATCCAGAATAGAAAAATCTATAAGCAAAGATTTTTTATTTTCCACGGCTGCAGAAATCAATTCATCGTAATAATACTCTTTAAAAAATTCAGCAAACCTTTCCATTATTTCTTCTTTTTCCATGTCAATTATTTCTTCTCACTTATAAATTTTAAGTTTTTTCCATTTTTCAAAAAAATAAAAAGTTGGGAAAGAGTTTGCATTTATTTCTCTTTTATTATTGCTTTGATTTCTTTCAGTTTTCTGTAAACTTTGTTCAAAGCCTCTTCAACATCTTTAACACTTCTTCCACCAGTGCAAACTATTTTACCCGAACCGAATAAAAGGAAAGCCACTTTTGGTTTATCCATCCTGTAAACCAACCCAGGAAACTGCTCAGGCTCGTATTCTGAATTTTCCATCTCCAGAGCTATGGTTTCCAAGTTAAGGTTTCCGTCTATTTTTGCAGAAGCAACTATATTTTCAACTTGTATTTTAAAGCTCTTGGGAACTTTTACACCAACGCTTTTTATCACTGAAATTATTTTTTTGAAAACTAAATTCACATCTTGAATGCTCCTTGCCCCAGTGCAAACTATTTTACCAGAGCTGAAAATTAAAGCTGCAGCTTTTGGTTTATCCATCCTGTAAACCAACCCAGGAAACTGCTCAGGCTCGTATTCCATACCTTCAAGTTTAGAAACTATTTTCTCCAAAGGCACTTCAACATTCAAAGAAGCCGATGCAACTATATTTTCAATTTTTATCTTAAAATCCGACATTTCACCACTTATATTTATACTTTGCTAAAAATATTTAAATGATTAATTTAAGCTTTTCTATTATTTTAATATGGTCTTGGAGTTTTTTCTTCAATTCTTAACTCAATATGGCACTATAACCCTTTTCCTCTTTTCTTTCGCTTCAAATTTTTTGCTTTTCCCAGCTTTCATTGAAATCTCTTCAATCGTTTTCTTCGCTTTAAATTTTTCTCCAAACTCGATTTTTTTCTCAATCCTATCAGGTTCATTCTTAGGCGGAATTTTGAGTTATTATCTCGGCTACTTCGGCTCAAAATCTTTTTCTAGATATGGAAAAAGGATTAAAGAGATGAAGAAATTGATAGAAAAATGGGGGAACTATTCAGTTTTTCTAGTAAGCTTTTTACCCATGCCATTCCCTTTTTCTTTATTCGCAATACTTGTTGGATTTTTGAAAATGGATGTGAAAAAGTTTGCTTTAAGCTTGATAGCTGGTAAAAGTTTAAGAATAGGTATAGTGCTCCTCCTTCTCTCCTTTGGAACAAAAATTTTTGAAATCTTTTAATCCAAGTTAAAGCTTTCAACTTCAAGGAGGAAAGAATTAAGTTTGTAAATTGGTATGATCAAAGTTTTGTTTTCTAAAACAAGATCTTCGTCAAGAAGAGTTACAATTAAGGATAAAAACCGAGAAGCTCTAAACTTCTCTCCCAAAAATTCTTTTAAAGCTTTTACTCTCTTTTCATTCAATTCTACACTCTTTCTTATCCCAGACTTTTTGTATCTTCCGCTAGACCATTTTTTACAATCAATACACAAAACTAAATCGCCTTTGTAAGCCAAGATGTCTACTTCATACTTCCTATCAACCTTGAACCTAAAATTCTTCTTAACCTTAAAACCATTCCTTTCCAAAATTTCACTCACTACTTCTTCAAACTCTTTCCACCCAAAAATTTTCAAAACATCTTCAATATCTTCCCCTTCTGCTACAAGTTTTTCAATTTCTTCAAGTTTAATCATAAATAAAATTATGTAAGCTTAACTTATGTTAAAGGGGTGATAAGCATAAACCAGATTTTAGGTATAGATGAAGCTGGCAGAAAACTGGGCTTCTAGCCCAGTTTGCCAAAAGGGGCGATAATAGGGCCAATGGTAATTGCCGGAGTTGTCATTGACAAAAAAGATGAGAAGAAATTGGTCAAAATGGGAGTTAAAGATTCTAAGCTCCTCTCTCCTAAGAAAAGGGAAGACTTGGCTGAGAAAATAGAAAAAATAGCAAAGAGCATTGTTGTTTTGAGAGTTCAACCTTGTAAAATTGATTCTTATAGGGCTAGAGGTATAAACTTGGACAAAATAGAAGCTATGAAGATGGCCGAAATAATAGATATTTGTAAAGTGAAGAAAGTTTTTGTGGATTCTCTTGAACAGAATAGCAAGAAATTTAAAGAATTGATATTGAGTTTTTTGAAAAACAAGGAAGTTGAGCTTGTTGTGGAAAATTATCTGGACGAAAGTTTACCTGTTGTAAGTGCTGCTAGTATAATAGCCAAAGTTAACAGAGATGAAGCCATAGAAGAAATCAAGAAGAAAGAAGGGTTTGATTTTGGAGTTGGCTATAGCCATGACCAAAGAACCATAGAATTTTTAAAGAAATTGATAAAAGAAAGAGGAGGGAATTTACCAAGCTATGTCAGGCAATCGTGGATAACAACACAAGTGCTGAAAGGTGAATCTTCCCAGAAAAAAATTAAAGATTTTTTCAAGAAAAATGAAAAATGTAAAGAGGGAGAAGATGAAAGTTGAAAAGAAAATAGTTCTAATCTATTCTTTGCTTGGAATTGTTCTAGCTTTTGCAACTAACTATTTCTCTCAATTAGGAAACATTTTTTTGGCACTTGCATTACCTTTAGCAGTTTACTCCTTCTCACTACCTCTTCTCTTTCTCTCTCTTAAAGGGAAAAAATTTTTGATTTTCTATAACAGCTTAATCACATTTTTCTTGATTTGGTTCATATTTTGGATTTTCTTTTACAACTTGTCTTGATTTTTAAGTAGAATTTTCGCAGCTTTTATGTGAGAGCATTCTTTTTCTTTCAAAGTGAAATAAGGACAATCACACGAAAATTTTCCTTTCAATTTATCAAAAATCACGAAATGGTCTTCAGTTTCTCCTTTGACTTTAAAATGAATCCTTTTTTCACTTTCTATTTCTTTTTTCACCCTGTTTTCTCTCAAAAGTTTTCTAGCTTTTTTGATCACAAAACTCGATTTCATTAATAAAATTTAAATTGATGAAAAATAAAAATCAATTGTGAAAAAAGTTTGTGATGTTTGCAAAAAGACAGTTAAAGAAGTTGGTAGGCTTTATCGTTTTCGTTTTCTGGATGTTTGTAAAAAATGTAGGGAAAAACTGAAAAAGAATAGGAGATTAAGTTGAAATATGGAAGTTCCTTCTGAAATTTTGGAGAAGCTCAAAGAATTGAAAGCCAAAAAGATTTTCCTTCAATTCCCAGAAGGTTTGAAGCTTAAAGTTCAAAAAATTGTGAAAGAGTTGGAAGCAGAAGGTTTTGAAGTTTTTGTTTGTCTTGAAAAGTGCTTTGGTGCTTGTGATGTAAGGGAAAATGAAGCCAAGCTATTGGGTTGCGATTGTATACTGCATATAGGTCATGAAGAGTTCATTAAAACAGAATTCCCTGTAGTTTATTGGGAATATTTCATTAACTCAGAAGTTGAGCCTATTTTGGAAAAAGAATTTTGGAAATTGGAAAATTTTAAGAAAATCGGTTTAATAACAAGCGTGCAATTCGTTAATTTAATACCAAAAGTTGAAAGTTTTTTGAGGGAAAGGGGGAAAGAAGTTTTCACTTCTAAAGCTCTACAATATCCTGGTCAAGTTTTGGGTTGCGATTTAAGAGCAGCTAAAAGTATAGAAAAGGAAGTTGATTGTTTCTTAGCTATTTCAGCTGGCGAATTTTATGCAGCTGGTTTAGTTTTTCAAACAAATAAGCCAGTTTTCAACTTAGATTTAGAGAAAAGGGAAATAAAGAGCTTGGAAGAATTTAAAAAGAAGACACAAAAAATAATAGCTTGGAATAAAGCTCAGTTCAAAGATGCAAAGAAAGTTGGATTGCTCATAAGTTGGAAGAAAGGCCAGTTTAAATCACCATTCGAATTGAAGAAAAAGCTTGAAGCTAAAGGCAAAGAAGTTTTTCTTTTGGCTATGGATGAAATTTCTCCTGAAAAGTTGGAAGGTTTAGATTTGGACTTCTTGATAAATCTTGCTTGTCCAAGAATTGGTATCGACGACCTTCCAAGGTACAAAATACCAGTTTTGAATTATCAAGAGATTGAAGGGGAAATTTAAATATTAGTAAGGCAATAATAGTTTGAAGTGAGTGTTATGGAATTGAGGAAAATAAAAGAGGATGATAAAACCCTTTTCATCGAAGCAGTTGGAGAAACTCATACTCTTACCAACACTATAAGGGAAGAGTTGTGGAACGATAAAAATGTTTCCGAAGCCGCGGAAATTAAAGAACACCCTTACCTTGAAGAACCGAAAATTTTTGTGAAAGTTGAAAAAGGATCAGCAAGAGAAGCTTTAATAAAAGCTGCTGAGAGAATAGCGGAAAAAGCTCAAGAATTAAGGGAAAAATTCGAGAAAGCTTTGAAGAGTTAGCAAATTTTTTTACCAACTTCTTTAAGCAAAGTAGAGTTTATGTAAATAGGGGAGCCCGTCCTTACAGCTATGGCAGTGGCATCACTAGGTCTTGCATCTAGATTCAAAATTGTATTACCTTGCCTTAAAATAATCTTAGAATAATAAGCGTTATCTTTGAGTTCTGTTATCTTTACCATCAAAAGCTCAATTCCAAAAGAGTTGAAAATTTCTTTTGCAATATCATGAGCGTTTGGTCTTGGGGCAAAAATTTTCTCCAACCCTCTTTTAATAGATTCTGCTTGAATAGCTTCAACATTTGCGCTCAACTCGTAACATCCTGACTTAAGAACAACGATTCCAACATCTCCAAAACTCTCAGCTTCTATTTTTTCAACCTTAGAAAAGCCAACAGTTGAAAGTTCAGGTAAAGTTAACTCTTGTAAAATTTCAACAGTTTCCTTTGGCCAAAACATATAAGCAAGAAGTACTACGATAACAAAGCAAAGTAAAATAGAAAGTATTTTGTAAAATTTTGAATCTTTTTTCCATTTGTACTTCATAATTATTTCTTTGCTCAGCTTTAAATAAAGCTTTTAATAGGCTTGAAGCTAAATAAATAATATGAGCTCAAAAGGAATAAGCCCGATGGTTGCAACAATTTTGCTGATAGCTTTCACAGTTGCGGTCGGTGGAATAATAAGTGTTTGGATGACAACTTATACAAGAACTGCAGGTGCAGCTGTTTCAGAAGCTACAGAAGACCAGTTGAGATGTGTCGGCAGCGCACCTTCAATTTATTCAGTAACTGATAAAGCAGTTTTCATAGTTAACACAGGAAGTGAAAATTTGTTTAACGTTACATGCATGTCTTCAGATGGGAAAACTTTAAACGTTACAGAAGTTTTATCAAGTGGTGGCGGATATTCATTTGAGTGGGATGTTGGAACCAACACTTCAGTTATTTGCATAGCAAGATGCAGGAGCATTGGAGTGAGGGATGAATGTAGAAAAGGTCAAAGCTGCTGGGCCGCACCTTAAAGTTAACAAGCTTCAACTTTAACAAAAGCTTTGCCATAGCCTTCTCCAATTTTTTCTATACAAATTTTATGCTCACCTTTACTTACGCTAAGCTTCCCAATCAACACAATTTTCTCATATTCTAAAGCAATTTGAAAGTTTGATTTAGCATAAAAGCTTTCTTTTATTTCATCTTCACTTAAACTTCTACCGTAAATCCTAACTTCATCCAAAGTTCCATTAAACCATTCTTGTTCTTGCCAAGTTCCAAAAAGTAATGCTCCTTTATGTTCAGCAGGCTTCCAGCTTGGAGGAGCATTAAACCTTGCTTTTTCTAAACCATTTAAATACAATTTATATTGAGTTTTTTGTGAATCGAAAGTCAAAATTGCTTCATAAAACTTTTTTTCTTCAAGCAGATTTTCAGAAGATAAAATGTAAAATTCTGAGCCATTCCCAACTCTTGCAAAAAGATTGCCTGTGGAATTGATAAAAAGGCTAAAGGTATCATTTAATTCATGGTTGAAGCTTTTGCTCAAAATCGTAGAATTTTCAGGCAAAGCCTTAGGGAAATAAGAAAAAACAACTGCAACAGAAAAAGAAGAATTGAAGAGAAAGTTTTTATCTTCAACTCTCACAAAATCATTTTCACCATCAAGCTTTAGCCCCCTAACATAATTTGCTTCAACCCATTCAGGACAATTTGGTGTTGGAGGAAAAGCACAATTTTCACTTCCGTTGAAGATAAAGCCATCATTCCCATATCCGCTTAAATCTCTGACAATGCTTCCATTCCCTTCGTTTAAGTTCCAATATCCAACAAGACCGACTGTGCTAATTCCGGTAGAATATTTCAAATCTCCAATTTTTTTGAAGAAAAGGTTGGGGAAAAAACTTTGCTTGAGCTGAATTTTGTAAACAATTGCCCCATTGAAATTTCCAGTTGAATTGAAAAGCTGATATTTTCCTTCAGAAACTTTGATCACAACACTCCTTAAACTTCCTTTACCTTCAGAAGCTACTTCTTTTATTAAAGTGTTTAAGAGCTTCAAATTCATTTCAGCTTCTTGAATTGAATTCGATTCATAAGCTCTTTCAATTGTGGGTTTGAAAATGCTTAAAGCTAGAGAAATTGTAGTTATGCTTATCGAAAAAATTAAAAGCATTGAAATGAATTGGGATATCCCTTTTCCCATCAAATAGAAATTGTTTTCCTTCTTTTTAAACAATCTCCATTAACTTTGAAAACTCATCTCTTAAAATTGAGTGCAAGCCTTTTAGCTTTAAATCAAAAAACCCAACTGCTTTACTTTTATCAATTTCGACTGGGATTTCAATCCAATATCTTTCTTCTCTTTTAAGAGTGGAATAACTCACAATTAGAGTGTAATTTTGATTTGATTGTGTTGAGAATTGGAAAGAAACGTGTAAAGTTGAATCATCTTGCAGTTCTGAAAAGAATTGAAGCTCGTTGCTAAAATTCAAGCTCAAGTTAAAAATTTTTTCACCAAGGAAATTGTAAATCGTTAAGTTCAAAAATTCTTCTTCATTTTGAGTAACATTCTTATAAAAGGCTTGGATGAAAATTCCGCTTAATTCAAAAGTTTTTGGGTTGAGCTTTTTCTTCGCAAATTTAATAAAACTTATAACTTTCTCACTAGTGTTTTTATCATAAGAATAAGCAAAAGTTTTTATTAATTGTTTTTTCAAGTTCAAAAAATTTTCAATTTCAAAAATTATTTCGTTTGTTTCGTGGGTCATTTCTTCAAACCTTAAGCTACTTCTCACCAACAAAATAAATATTAAAACGATAACCCCAGCGATCAAAAAAAACTGTCCTTTCATCTTCTCACCAAATGTAAAGTAAAATTTCTCTTGGTTCAAGATGAGTGTAATTGCCAGCAATTAAGTAAAAAACGGAAACCACTTTTTCAGAATTTATTTCTGGATAAGAGCAATCCCCATCACAAACTAAGACTTTGTAGTTTAAATTTGAAGGCAAGAATGGAGCTAACAGCTCTTCTATTTTTTCTTCTTCATAAGCAAAAGCAAGATTATCCAAAACTCCAGAATCGTCTAAGCTCTTAAGAGCTTGCATACCCTTTAATTTCAAGATTTCTCCTTTTTCTGAAACTCTCCAAGGGTAGAAGAAAGTGAAATAAGCTATTATTAAAAGAATAATTGAAATTAAAACTTCCAAAATTTTAGAAAATCCTTTCATTCGATTTCCACCCTTAACCCAAAACCTTTTGAAAAATTTTGTAAAAATTCTTCATAATTCAATTCTCTCAACCCCTTGAGCTTATCAACTGAAATCATTTCAATTTCTTGGATAGGTGAGGCTTGAAAAGTGTAATTTTTTAAACTTGAAGGAAATTCTACAGAATAGTTGGGAAGAATTACACTTTTTTCTGAAGAAAAATAAAGAGTAAAGATTTTCGTTTCAAAAGGCAAGAAATGGGATTCAAAAACAATTTCCCCTGCTTTAAGGTAAATCCCTTCACAAAAGCTTTGATTGTATAGCTTAAAAGGTAAAAGATTTGAAGAATTGTAAAGTCTGAGAGTGTTGTTCCTTATTCTTCTTTCACAATTTGGGTCAAAGTTTAAAGTTCCATTAACAACAATAATTTCAGAATTTTCTTCCAGAGAAGTTACGTTTATCGAGATTGAATAAAGCTTACTCGTCAAACCTACAGTTTCAACTTCCAAATTTTCTTCCCAGTTTTTTGGTATGCCTTGTGAGCTGAAGAGAATTTTGAAAAGAGTTAAAGCAGTTTTCTTCAACTCTGAAATTTTAAGCTCATCGCTGTAAAAACTTATGTGTTTAGCTACACTACTCAAAATTAAAGAAATGAAAATCAAGAAAATCCCAGAAGCTATTGCAAATTCTACGTAAGAAGGCATTAACCTTCACCTTCAAAAAAAACCGAATTTTTAATTTCACCATTCAAATTCATCCTATAAAAAGAAAGAGTTGAATTTAGACCATTCCTACTTCTTCCTTTAAATTCCATCCCGAAATTTGGCAATTCAATTTCAACAACAATTTCAGGTGCTTGCAAAGTTTTCAAAATCATTTTCTTTTGATCTGAGCTAAAAGAAATTTCATAATTCCTATTTGCTACATTGGAAGGCAATTTTAGGCGAATTTCAACCAGCTTAAGGCTTTCATTCTCTTTTGGCAAATAATCCAACTTTTCACTTGTTGTATAAATTTCAGAAATAACAACTAGAAGATTTCTGCCTATCCTTTCCAATTCTTTTTCAACCCCAAATTTAAGGTTTGTTGAATAAATTTGAGACATAAGTAGAAAAATCGAAGAAACAAGGATTATGCTTAAAAAGACAACAATTGTATGCTCAACTATTTCGTTCTGCCCTTTTTCCATCATTAAATTTTTTGTTGGCAATATATTTATTAGAGAAAAAATCCAATTTTAAAATTGTGAAAGGGATTTCACCTTTAGTGGCATCTGTTCTGCTTGTAGCAATAACTATGTCTGTAGCAGGAATTTTAGCTTTCTGGGTATCTAGCTTTACTGGTCAAACCTTGCCCCAAGTCAACAAAACTGTTGAAGAGTGCAGATTTTCAAATTTTGAAATATGGTCTTGCTCTTTCGATTCAGCTACAGAAACACTAACTTTCACTTTACATAACATCGGCCCTTACGAAATTCAAGACCTCCAACTCTTCATAGTTTACAACGATTCAAGAGTTTCAGATGTGATAAAGTTGAATAAAAACTTGGGGAGGGCTGAATACAAAAGTTTTAGGTTAACAGCATCCCAGATGAATGTAAGCATGGCAGGATTTTCCGGCATAATAGTTGGTACAGGTGTTTGTCCAGAGCTGAGCAAGCAATCTGGTTGTTTGAGGAGTTGAAATGAAAGGGATTTCGGTCTTTTTAGCGACGATAATTTTAATCGCGATGACTGTAACAATTGCTGGTATTGTTAGCATTTGGTTCACGAGCTTCACTAAAACAACAACTCAAACAATTGGAGGCGAAGTAAGTATTGAAATAATATGCATGCATGCTGGAATTTCTTTTTCTGATGTTTGTTATTCAAATGGCTACATTTCTGGCTATTTTTCGAATACAGGTAAAATAGCTTTAGGAGGAATAGTTTTGACGATTTTATACAGGAATGGCTCGTTCGACAAATATTATCTTTCTTACGCAGAAGGAAAAATTATACCCCAAACTTCTTGCTGTGGAAATTTAACTTTGTTTGTTAATGATAAATACAGCTTTAATGTTTCAGTTAGCTCAGATTTCGATAGGATTTACATTTCAACCAATTGTACAAAAGTTAGCGATGAAGTTAAAGCTTCCGAAATGACTCCTTGCTAGCCGAAGAGTGTGAAAAGGAGAAGACCCACAACACTCATTATAAAACTATGTTTAACTCCGCTTATTATTCTTCCTTCAGCCATCTTACCAACACATAAACCTGCAAAAGCTCCTTGAAGCACTATTAGATTCCTGAAAAGATTTTTGTATTCACTTATCAAATTTTCTTGAGGAATTTTGGAAATTCCTTCCACACTTACATTAGATAGGCTTGGTATCAAAAATCTACCCATTGCTATCATCACTCCAAGGAAAACGAAAAATATTATGTAGCCAGTGGTTATTTGAGAATAAAGATACATAACTCTTTCTGCTTTAATCCTTTCTACTTCCATGCTAGCATTGTTTAAAGCTTCTAGAGTGTCTGTAAGATTACCCCCGAACCTATGAGTTTCTATAACTGAAGAAATTGTCCTTTGAATCATCCTCGAGCCAGAAGATTTTGCAAAGTTCCAGAGAACTTTTTCAACAGAAATTCCCCAATCGAGCTGGGCTGCCATTCTCTTAACATAAGGGTTAAGCTCTTTGTAATCGTTTTTCCTTAAATTCTTAACAGCTTGTTGTACTGTCATGCCACCCCTCACAAGTTCTATGAAATCTCGCAAGAAAGCAGGAAAATTATTCTCGATTATCTTCACTCTTCTGTATTTCAGATATTCAAACATAATTATGGGCAACAAAAACAATATACCAAGGAAAATGTTTATGGTGGAATAAATGTTTGGGATTTCTCTGAAAAAAAAGAAATTTATAAGGAAAATAGAGAAAACTAGAAAAGTGTTTAAAATTATCAACAAAAGATATTTTCTCTCAATTTTCATAGAGAGACCTCCACACTCTCAAGGAACAAAAGAAAACCTATGTTGATTACAGGCACTAAAAGATAAGAGCTGATTTTCATTATGTCAAGAATTCCAAAACCCATAAGAGTTGGCTGAATCATGTTCATGACAGCGAAAAGTGAAATTATGAAGAGGGGGGCTGCTATCAATATACCTGTGTAAAATTCAGCTATGGTCGAGAGTTGTTGAATGAACTTTTCCCTCTTAATTCTCCATTCAAAAAGGGCTTCATCGCCTGCAGTTTTCAAGAAGACTTTTATGTTGCCCCCACCTTCTATAGTTGTCACAAAACCTAGCAAAATTTGTTTAAGTCTTTCGCTTGGAGTTTTGTTTGCAACTTGCTTAACTGCTGTTAAAGGGTCTGTGCCCAACTCTTCTATACTTTTCACAATCTTTTCCATTTCTCTTGAAATTTCTCCATATTCTTTAAATCTGCTCAAAAGTTTGAAGACCATGTACGGGGGGACTCCAGTTTCACAAATAGCGCTCATGTGAGTTAAAACAAAAGGTAAATTTGATTCTATATCCTTTTTTCTTTTACTAGCTTTTTGAACGGGGTAAAAGATGAAGACCAAAAAACAAACTAGAGCTATAAGAAGAGATGTGAAGAAAGAATAAAAAATGCTTAAAAGCAATGATGTTTGAAAAAAGAGTAAAAGCGGGATAGAAACGAAAAAAGAGAGAAAGAAGAGAATTAAAGAAATGAAAATCACCAAGCTTGCATAAGTTCTATGGCTGATTTTCATATCAGCTTTTGGTAAGTTCTCTTTAACAACAGCAAAGAATTCCGGATATTTTTCAACAATCCAACCGAAATGAGAAGTTGCAAATCCTTTCAAAGATTCCAACATCATTTTTCCCTCACAAATTTA
>JAWCEU010000011.1:0-12018 GCA_039092155.1 Candidatus Aenigmatarchaeota archaeon | reverse complement strand
CCATGACCACAACCATCCCCACAAGGTGTTTTTAGAGTTACAACTCTCATGATTTTTGTTGGCAAAGGAATAGGCCCTCTTGTTGAAACACCAAATTTCTTTGCTATTTCCTTTATTTCAGAGCAAATTCTATCCAATTCTTCCGGGTTTTTTCCTGAAAGCTTTATCCTTGCAACTTGCATAAAATCACTTAACTTTTCTTTATGGTTTAATTATATTTAAATTCTTTTCCATTAAGAAACTAGGACGATTTAAAAATAGCGAAAAAATTTCTCTTATTGCCGAAGTAAGAAATAATAAAAAGCTAGGAAAAATACTAAATAATTACTTGGCTTTAACTACATCTAAGCAAATCCCTGCAGCTACAGTCATTCCCATATCACGAATAGCAAATCTTGCCAATTCTGGAAAATCTGATTGTTTTTCTATAACCATTGGTTTTGTAGGCACAACTCTTATCTTTGCTGCATCCCCTGTTTTGATGAAATCGGGATGTTCTTGAATTACCGCTCCAGTCTTAGGATCAATTTTTGCTATTATTTCTTCTATTCTACATGCAATGCTTGCTGTGTGGCAATGGAAAACTGGTGTATAACCTGCTGCTATAACACTTGGATGATTTAAAACAATTATTTGAGCTATGAATTCTTTTGCTACAGTTGGTGGATTGCTTGGATGCCCAACAACATCACCTCTTTTTATTTGTTCTTTTGCAACTCCACGCACATTAAAACCAATGTTATCTCCAGGCTTTGCTTCTGGAATTTGCTTATGGAAAATTTCTATTGATTTAACTTCACCTTGTATTCCAGGAGGTTCGAAAATTACAGTATCACCAACTCTAAGAACACCTGTTTCAACTCTTCCAACAGGAACAGTTCCAACTCCTGTTATAGAGTAAACATCTTGCACAGGCAATCTCAAAGGTTTATCTATTGGTTTTTCCGGCTCTTTTATCACAGCATCTAATGTTTCAACCAATGTACCACCTTTATACCAAGGCATTTTATCGGATTTCTTCACTACATTATCTCCCATGTAAGCCGAAACTGGAACAAAAGGTATTTCACTCACATTGTAGCCAATTGATTGCAAGAGTTTTGTTGCCTCTTCTTTCACTTCGTTGAACCTTTTTTCATCGTAATTCACTGTGTCCATTTTGTTTATTACAACAATTATCTGTTTTACTCCCAAAACCCTCAAAAGCCAAGCATGCTCTCTTGTTTGCTCTTGTACACCTTCACCAATTTTTGCTGAAACAACGAGCAATGCAGCATCAGCTTGTGAAGCCCCAGTTATCATGTTCTTAACGAAATCTCTGTGCCCAGGACAATCAATTATAGTGAAAAACCATTTTTGTGTTTCAAAAGGCTTGTGCATGATATCTATTGTTAAACCTCTTTCCCTCTCTTCTTTAACAGTATCCATGACGAAAGCGAACTCAAACGTCTCTTTCTTGAGCTGTTGTGCCAATTCTTTCAATTTTCTCAATTCTTCTTCTCTTATAGCTCCACTATCATAAAGAAGCCTACCTATTAAAGTTGATTTTCCTGCATCCACATGTCCGGCTGTCATCAAGTTTATGTTAGGTTTGGCAGGCATTTTACCCCCTTTCTAATTTTATTTAGATTCAATATTTAAATACATTTAGGTTTCGGGAGTTGGAAGCTCTTCGGGAAGACCCTTCCTCTTTCTTATACTGAGTATCACACTATCTCTCAACTCAGAAGGAATCCTTTCAAAAGTAGTTTCAACCAAACTGTAAAAACCTCTTCCAGAAGTTGCAGATTTCAAGCTTGAATCAAAACCAAACATGTCACTTACTGGCATTTTCGCTATAACTACACTTGCTCCCCTCTCTTCTTTCATGTCCAAGATTTGCCCCCTTCTGTTTTCAACTTCTCTAATTACTTCTCCGAATAGCTCAGAAGGTGTATCAATTCTTATCACTTGTTTTGGCTCAAGTAAAGTGGGCTCTGCTTTTAAAATTGCTTCCCTTATAGCATGTCTAACAGCCGGTATTATTTGTCCAGGGCCACGGTGAACAGGGTCTTCATGTAACTCAGCATCCAAGAGTTTCACTTTAAGTTTAATACAAGGTTCTCTTGCTAAAGGTCCTTCATCCATCACATTTCTAAAAGCTTCTTTCACCATTTCTATCACTTCGTTCATGAATTGAATGCCTTTTGTCAAGTCGACGAAAACATTCTTGTTATGTATCAAAATGATGTTTTTAGCTTCATCGTACTCCATTCCGAACTCAGAAATTTTTTTGAACAATTCTGTATGCTTTCCTTTGAATTCAATTTCGCTTGGAATTTCACCACTTATCATAGCTTGATAAACACCTTCTTCCAAAGGCTCAACCGATATGTAAAAACGATTGTGTTTGTTTGGAGATTTACCTTCAATCACAGGCGATTTCTTCTGCACAGTTTCCCTATAAACAACTATAGGGCTACTCATCACAACATCAATCCCCATTTCTTTAAGTTTATTCTCAACTTTAGCTTCTAAATGAAGTTCGCCCAATCCAGAAACCAAATATTCGCCAGTCTCTTGATTTATTTTCACTTGAAGAACTGCATCTTCCCTCTCTATTTTTTTCAAAGCATCAACAAGCTTAGGTAAATCCATTGTATTTTTCGGCTCAATTGCTTTTGTCACAACAGGCTCGAACAAATGCCTTATTTCTTCGAATGGCTCTATTATAGAGTCTGGCTCACAGACGGTTTCTCCTGTGAAGGCATCAGGAATACCAACAACCGCAGCTATATTCCCTGCAGTTACTTCTTCAACGGGAATTCTAAGTATTCCTTTATAAACTGCTACTTGTTGAATCTTTTCTTGTTTGTGTTGACCGATTAAATAAACATCTTTCCCTTTAAAAACTTTCCCAGAAAAAATCCTTAAAGTGGCTACAAAACCTACATGAGGATCGGGAACGACCTTAGTTACAATTGCCGCCAACTTACCATTTGCATCACAAGCTAGCATTTGTTTCCCTATTTCTGAATTCAAATCCCCTTTCCAAATTTTCGGAATTCTGTACTTTTGAGCTTCTAATGGGTTTGGCAAATGTTTAATGATCATATCCAAAACAACTTGATGCAAAGGAGCTTTTTTAGCCAATTCTTCCTCTTTACCAGCTAGGGTTAACTCAATTATATCTTTAAAAGTTATCCCTGTTTTTTTCATGAAAGGAATAGAAATTGCCCATCTTCTGTAAGCAGAACCAAATGCTACGCTCCCATCAGCAACATTAACAATCCACTTATCTTTAAATTCAGGAGGAGCGTACTTTTGAATTAAAAGGTTAACATCTCTTATAATTTCTTCAAACCTTTTTTGCATTTCTTCTGGCGATAACTTCAATTCTTTAATTAGCCTATCAGTTTTGTTTATGAACAACACAGGCTTTACATATTCTCTCAGAGCTTGTCTGAACACAGTTTCAGTTTGCGGCATTATACTTTCCACAGCATCAACCAAAACTATTGTTCCATCCACTGCACGCATTGCCCTTGTGACATCTCCACCAAAATCAACATGTCCAGGAGTGTCAACCAAATTGATCAAATAATCTTTCCCCTCATATTCATGAACCATGCTTACATTTGCACCATAAATTGTGAGCTGTCTTCTTCTTTCTTGCTCGTCAAACCAAGTGAACATCGCTTTTCCAGCCATTTCTTCTGCCAACATTCCTGCCCCTGCCATCAAATTATCAGTCAAAGTAGTTTTTCCATGGTGCACATGACTACTTGTCGCAACATTCCTTATTCTTTCCGGATTTTTCATCACTTCTTTAATCCTTTCAATCATTTCTTTCTTAGCCAATTCTTTCACCTCTTTTTAAATCAATATGGGCTCTGAGCTTTAAATTTATTTTACTTGCACTCTAAGCCATTACAATTACCTTGCTCCTTCAGCTTCCCTTTCAATCCTTTCCCTTTCCCTTATCGCTTCTGATTTTGTCGCATCATTGTTGTAAGCAGCTATTATTTCTTCAGCTAAAGCTTCGGCCATTGAAATTTTTTTGTTAAAAGATTTTCGATAAGCAGCCCGCACTATATTGCCCAAAGCAATGTCAACTCTTCTCTTCGGGCTAGTTACAACAGCTCTCCTAACGATAATTCCGCCGAGTTGATAAGCTGTTATCTCTTCTCTTAAAGCAGCGTTTTCAATTGCTGCGACTAAAACAGCTATAGGATTTTTCCCTGTTTGTTTTTCTATCCTTTCAAAAGCTTCTTTAACTATTTTGTAATGAGTCAAAGTTTTGCTCACACATCTACCAGAACTTAAAACATGCTTTTTTCCTTTATGACCAGGAACCCTTAATTTATTAATAAGCCTTTCAACTATACTCATCTTCGACTCGTGAAATTGTTTTGTTGAGTATCTGCCATCTGTTTTTGGAATTAAGAAAGGTTGAAGGTTTATGTATCTTTTAAGACCAGGGTCTTTAACTTCAATTCCTTCAGTGCTCCATTTTCCGAAAATTTTTATTTCACCCATATTCTCATCTTGTTGGTTTTTGTTTCTTTCCAGCAAGGATTTCACTTAAAGCAACACCATTAACAGCAACAACTTTATATTTAATTCCCCACATACTCCCTTTTGGTCCACCTTGTGCTCCTCCAATGCTTTCTATCAAAACTTCATCATGCTCATTTATTATATCAATAGCACCTTCACCAGGAACATGAGCTGTTACTTGAACATTATTTTTAATCAACTGCACTCTCACAGCTTTTATTAGACCAGAAGCAGGTTTTCTCTGCTCAACCCCTCTTTTTTCAATCACAATTCCCCTAGCTTGAGGAGCACCTTCCAAAGGATCCTTTTTCCACAATTGTAAAACTCTTCTCCTGTAATGGATATCCTTCCATCTAAACTTTTTCCTAACTCTTTTCAACCTTCTTGCTGAAAATTCGCCCGGCATTTTTTCACCTTATTATCAAATCATCTACATCATGATTTCTTTTAAGTAATTCTTTCAATATTTTTAAGTTTTTCCCTTCCCTTCCTATAATCAAAGGCTTGTCAGTTTTTTCAACACTCACTTCCACTACTTTTTTCCCGTTTTCTTCAAAAATTTTTATGTTGTTGGCTTTAGGTATCAAGTTTTTAATGAATTTTGTCAAATCTTCTGAATAACCAAAAAGTTTTATATTTTTGTTCAAAACTCTTTCCACATTTTTTATAACATTTCCATTCCTCCCAACAACAAGACCAATCTTTTCTTCATCTACAACGAAATAAATCATGTTTTCTTTTATTAAACAGTCTTTAGCAGCAACACCAGTTAAATTTTCAAAAATGTTTAGTAATCTTATTGTCTCTGTGTCGAACTTAATCATTTGAATCACTTGATGATCAAAACACTCACTGGATAAGGTTTTCCACACAAAATACCAAGCTCTTTACTACCTTTTTCAATCACTTCCACTTTTACGCCAGCGATTTTTGCATTGTGCTCTATCTCTTTTTTCCTGTCTTCAGGGATGTTGTTTGCTACGACAACAAGCTTTGGTTTACCCACTTTTAAAAATTTACTACACTCTTTAAATCCCAATATTATGTTGCCACTTTTGTTTGCATCGAGGATTTCTTTTTCCAAGTTCATTTTTTCTCCTCTTCTAGACTTGCTATCAATTCTAGCATTCCAGTTCCAGCTGGAATAACTTGCCCAATCATCACGTTTTCAAATATACCTTTAAACTCGTCAACTTCATTCCTTATTGAAGCTTTGACTAAATGCTTAACTGTTTCTTCAAAAGCCGCTCTTGCTAATATTGAAGTTTGTGCACCAGCAACACCATACCTGCCTATCGATTGAATCTTGCCAGTAGAAGTCATTATATCAGCTACTAAGATTATGTGTCTTGCATCCACATCTAAACCTTGCTCTTGTAAAGTTTTAATAGCTTCTTTAATTATCAAATTCCTTGCAGCTTCTATTCCCAAAACTCTGAAAGTTTCATGAATGTCGTTGGTTATTGTTTTTGTTTCATCAACTTCATCGAGCTTAAGTATTTCTTCAAGATTTGAGCCAAGGGTATTTATAATCCAATCTTCACCTTCTCTTCTAACAATTGCATTTTTTATACCTTTTATGCCTTCCACATGGAGGTTCATTATTTTTTCTCTTAAATTTTGCAAATTCCTAACATCGCTTTCTTCTTTTGGAGAAACAATTATCAAATTTTTGCTTTCTTTTACATTCACGCCAAGACTTTCTTTTATCTTCTTAGCTATTTTGCTTGCTTTTCTCAAATCTTCTGGCTCAATTTCAAGTGTGCATTCACTTAAATTTATGGAAACTCTTTTGACCAAGCTAGAAACTTTCTTTTCTATTATGCTTTCTGCCAATTCCCTTGCTTTTTCTTTCGTGTTGAACTCTTTCTTAAGATAAATTTCCATCATAGGAGTTTCTATTTCTTTCTTGGCATCAAAAATTTCAACCAACCTAGGCAAACCATACGTAACTTTTATACCAGCAGAACCAGCAAAATGATAAGTACGCATGGTCATCTGAGTTGCAGGCTCAGAAATACTTTGTGCAGCTATAATTCCTATTGCTTCTCCAGGCTCGAACTTGCTTTTCATGTAAACTTTCCAAACTTCTTCTATCAGTTTTTTCTTTTTTTCTTCACTCAACTTCATCTCCTTAGAGACTTCTTCAATTTTGTCCATTAGAACTTTTGGAAGTTCAAAAGAGTTTTTCTGCAATTTTTCTGACATCTATCCCACCTCTCTCAACTTTTGAAGGGTCAAGACCATCTTCTCCAGGAATGAACTGTATTATCCTGTTAGCACTATCTCTAACAGTGCCATCATATTCAACTTTAAGGTCTTGCAAAGCACCGACAAGCCTTCTCTCCATGTAGCCAGAATGCCTTGTCTTGAGAGACTTGTCCATCAAAGATTCTCTGCTATTCATGGCATCGAAGAAAAATTGGAATGGTGTTAAACCACTTCTAAAACCTCTATCAACAAAACCGCGAGCTTGTAAGCTTATGTCGCCTTTTTGGAAATGCGGGAAAACTCTGTCTTGATACCCTTTCTCTATTCTCTCACCCATTATTGTTTCTTGTCCTATTAGAGCAGCAGTCTGTACAAAATTCACAAAACTTCCCCTTGCACCACTTTTAGCCATGACGATGATTGGAGTTTCTTTCACATCTTTCGACAAAACTTCTTCAACTTCATTCAAAGCTTTATTGAGCCTTCTTTTGATTAAGCTTTCCAAACTTTCCTTAGGAGTTCTTCCTATCAAAGTTCTCAATTCTCCTTTTTCAAAATCTTCAATCATCGTGTTAACATCTTTCTTAACTTTTTCGAGAACCTCTTTTATTTTTTCTTTAGCTTCTTTGGACAAATCAAGCTCAGAGATGTTGACAGAGAAGCCATATCTTGTTAAAAATTCAAGTGAAAGTTTAATCATTTTTGATATGAATTTGTTTGTGAATTCGTGCCCATATTCTTTTTCCATTTTATCTATTATCTTTCCAGTTTCATCACCAACAGCAGCTTTGTCTATTACACCAGAAATCAATTCCCCGTTTTTAATAACAACCATCTCCCCAGACTTTGATTTGAATTGAATCGAGAAATCTTTTGGCAAAAACAAGCTGAATATCTCTTTTCCACTCATAGTCTGCTTCTTCGGGATTTCAATTTCAGTATCCACTTTCCTTATCAAATCAACAAACTCTTCTCTCTTAAAAACTCTATCATCGCGTGTGAGCAAATAAAGACCTGAAAGGCAATCTCTAGTTATACCTATTATTGGACCAGAAAATCTTGGGCTCCTTATATGTTTATGCACTTCCATGAGTAGAATTGCTTCAGCTCTAGCTTCTTCTGTTTGTGGTATGTGTAAATTCATTTCATCTCCATCGAAATCAGCATTGTAAGGCGGGCATACAGCTGTGTTAAGTCTGAAAGTTTTAAACGGCATCACCCTAACTCTATGAGCCATCATGCTCATTCTATGCAAGCTAGGTTGCCTGTTGAAAAGGGAAATGTCACCATCTCTTATATGTCTTTCAACTATATAGCCAGGAGCCAGCTCTTTAGCTATTTCTTCTTTGTTGGTTTGAGTTATTTTCTTCCTCCTACCATCAGGCCTTATCACGTAATTTGCTCCAGGCCAAACTTCACTACCATTCAAAACAAGCCTTCTCATTTCTTCCAAATTTTTTTCATTCACTCTAACAGGAATGGTCAACTCTTTTGCTATTGATTCAGGAACCCCAACTTCATCCAAATCTAGTAAAGGATCCGGACTTATAACAGTTCTTGCTGAAAAATTAACTCTTTTACCTGCAAGATTTCCCCTGAACCTTCCTTCTTTTGTTTTCAACCTTTGAGAAAGAGTTTTCAAAACTCTTCCAGATCTATGCCTTGCAGGAGGCACGCCAGAAAGCTCATTGTCAAAATAAGTGCTTATGTGGTATTGGAGCAACTCCCACAAATCTTCTATTATGAAGTCTGGTGCTCCCAAATCTATGTTTTCTTTCAACCTTTCATTTATCCTAACTATATCAACCAACTTATGTGTCAAATCGTCTTCTGACCTTTCACCAGTTTCCAAAGTTATAGAAGGCCTTACAGTAACTGGTGGAATTGGTAGGACTGTTAAAACTAGCCATTCAGGCCTGAAATTCTTAAAACCAATTAAATTCAAGTCTTCTGTCGGAATTTTTTCCAACCTTTCCCTTATTTGTACAGGGTTGAGCATTTCATTATCTTCAACAAAAGTGTAAGGTTTGATGAACTTGAGTTTCCCTTGGTTAGCTCCACAATAAGGACATTTCTTCTTCACAAGTTTTGCAAGTTCTTTGAATGGAAGCTTTTCAGTCTTAACTCTTTTCAATTCTTTTTCTTCAAGCAAAATCCTTCCACATTTCTTACAAAAGACTTTAAGAAGTGAAAATATGAATTTTGCATAGTGCACGTGAATTATTGGTTTTGTCAGCTCAAGAATTCCAAAATGCCCTTGGCATTCACCTATTGTTCCACCACAAGTTCTACACCTTACTCCTGGATCAATAACTCCAAGTCTTGGGTCCATTAAACCGCCTTCTATAGGATAGCCTTCTTGGTCGTAAAGTTCAGTTTTCGTTATTTTAGCAACAGCCATCTTTCTTATCAACTCTGGATTTAAAACGCTGAATTCAATTTTTTCGACTAGCATTTTACTCCTCCTTCAAAATTATTTTTGGGTAAATCAACATGCTTTTAAGTTCGTCAAGCATTAATTTGAAAGCATAGCTCATTTCAACATCAACAATTTTACTTTCACCACAAACGCTGCAATACTTCCTGTTCTTTATTTTGTCGTGGATTGCAACAAGTCCACATTGCGAGCAAATTGGGATTGTTGTTTTGTCTGAATCAAATCTTTCTTTCAAAACCAAAGCAGCACCATGTGCTATCAAAACATCTTTTTCCATCTCCCCTAGCCTTAAACCACCTTCTTTGCTCCTTCCTTCAGTTGGTTGTCTTGTTAGCAAAGTTACAGGCCCTCTAGAGCGTGCGTGTATTTTGTTTGAAACTAAATGGTCAAGTTTTTGGTAGAAGCACGAGCCTATGAAAATTTCTGCTTCAAATTTTTTACCAGTTCTACCATCGATCATCACTTCACACCCATTGTTCTTGAATCCCAGTTTTTCTAAGGCTTCTCTTATCTCTTCTTCAGATTTCGGGTTGAAAGCTGGAGCTTTGATTATTTCTCCTGAAATAGCAGCCAGTTTACCAGCTAATGGTTCAAGCAGCTGACCAACTGTCATCCTGGAAGGAATTCCATGTGGATCGAAAATTATATCTGGAACTATTCCACTTTCCGTGAATGGCATATCTTCTTGAGGCACGATTAAACCAATCACCCCTTTTTGCCCATGCCTGCTTGCAAACTTATCCCCTATTTCAGGAATCTTTAAACTTCTCACCCTTACTTTCACAAGCTTCGTTCCTTCTACAGTTTCAGTTAAAAATACTTTGTCAACAATACCAGAATCACCATGCCTCAACCTTACGGAAGTTTCCCTTATATTTTCTATCCCAGTTACAAATTGATCCATCCCACCCAAAAATCTCAAAGGTGAAACTCTTCCAACCAAAACTTCATCAGATCTTATTTCAGTTTCTGGGTTAATTATTCCATCTTCTGGTAAATGTTTGTAAGCATCTTCTCCTGCATATCCCCTTACTTGAGGTTCAGGTATACCAATCACATCTTCTTGCCCGCCCATGTACCTCTTTTGTTCGGCTTCATAAGTTCTGAACATGTAAGACCAGAAAAGGCCTCTTTGGATAGAGCTTGCGTTTATTATAATCGCATCTTCTATATTGAAACCTTCAAAAGAAGCAAAAGCAATTATCACATTTGCACCGTTTGGATGCTTTTCATAACCTATTATTTTGTGTGCATGAGTTTGGACTAATGGTGTTTGTGCATAAATTAAAATGTTTGATTTGGTGTCTACTCTATTCAAATAGCTTGTGGAAAAAATTCCAATTGATTGGCCAACCATTTTTGCCCCATAGTTTACTCTATCTCCTCTGTTAAATTCTGTGAATGGAATGAAAGAAGCTGAAAGACCAAGGATAACAGCTGGATTGATTTCAAGATGAGTGTGTTGAGGAGTTAAATCTTCTTCTTTAAGAGCAATGTAGCAATTCTCTTCTTCTTCCGCATCCACGTACTCAATTATCCCATTTTTAATCAAATCTTCCCAACTCATCTGCCCTGCTTTTATCTTTTCAATATGCTCTTGAGTAAGCTTTGGCTTACCATTTTCTACAATTATCAAAGGCCTTCTCACTCTTCCGCTATCAGTCAAAATTCTCAATTCATCCAAATGCTCATGATAAGCAACATTGATTTGTGGAGAAATTAAACCTTTCCTTCTTTTCTCCCTTATTTCTTGTGCTAATTTTTGTGGTTCTTCAGTTGTGCCGATGAATTTCCCATCAAGAAAAACATCAGTCATGCATCTTCACCATTTTTTGAATTGTGGACAAAAACATCTTTGTTTCTCTTTCATCAACACCTTTTGTAACTTCAGCCATTAAAGCAAGATATTTTCTCAAACCAATTGTAGCACCTTCTGGTGTTTCGCTAGTGCAAAGCTTTCCAAAGTGAGTTGGGTGAAGCTCTCTTGCACCGAAGTGCTCTTGAGTTGAAGTAAGCGGTGAGAGAACATTTCTCATGTGAGAAACAGTTTTTATGTAGCTTCCTCTTTCAAGCCTTTGGCTCACACCAGTTCTGCCACCAACCCAAGTTCCTATTGCTAAAGCTGAAACTAATTGATTTGTCAAAACGTTTGATTCAACAATTGCTTGGAGTGGAGGAATTCTTCCCCTCTTTGCAAGCTTTTGATAGTTGTAAGTTATTCTTGTTATTAGTCCCCATTTTCCGAGCAGTATGGAGCGCAAGAGAATTTCAAGGAGGTCACCTGCAAGCCTTAATCTTTTGTTGGAGTAATGGTCCAAATCATCTTCTTCTATCTTTCCAAGGTGAAGCCTTATCAATTTTCCAACAGCTTTACATAAAAACAATGCTTTATCTATCCTTGATTCAGGGTCTTGACCCAAATGGGGCAATAAATACTTATCGATAAGCTTTTTCACAGTTTCCATCCTGCTTTCTTTTTGTGCAATTCTTATGTGCTTTCCTATTTCTTCCATAGCCTCTTGTTTTGTCGTGGCTTCTATCTCATAAAGATTAACGTAAAACTCTTCTTGCACTTCTTTATCAACAGATATCATATTCACAATATCTCTATCTGATTCCAACCCCAAAGCTTTAATGAATAGAGCAACTGGAATTTTTTCAACATTAGCAAAACTTATGGTTATTATACCATTGGTTTTTCTTTCTAGCAAATGTCTTTGAATGTAACCATCTTTTTCTGAATGTATTCTTGCAACTTCTGTTACTCCGCCTGACTCAACTTTTTCCACAATTATCCTATTTTGAGCAATTTCTTCAACCATTACAAGAAT
>JAWCEU010000010.1:0-12390 GCA_039092155.1 Candidatus Aenigmatarchaeota archaeon | reverse complement strand
ATCAATAACAGTACAAACACTCACTATGAGACTGATGAGAATTTCAAAAAGCTATTGGGAGAAAATTTTGAACCTTCAGGGTTTTGAGTAGAATTTTACTCTTTAGCAATCATTTATGATGATGTTGCCAAAAAATTTCTTGTAAATCCAACTGCAAACGCAGAAAGAGGATATGTGTTTGTAAAGGAAAGATTAGAGAATTGGAGCCCAATTCATCAATTGTCAATAGGTATTCACGAGTATTCACATAAGATAGGAAAATTAATTTACGACTCTCTCACAGAAAAAGAAATTAAGAGGATTAATGAAATTATTTTAAAGAGAGTGGAAGAATTTTGTAGGATAAATAATTTACCAATGGAAATTAAAGACTATCGCATTATTATAACCACTCCTGACGATAGAAAGATTGAAGTTGCGTATGATCAAAACCATCTCTTGCTACGGCATACTTCATCATACTTTTTAACTTCAGAAGCAGTGGTGGAATTAGAAACTTTAAAAATTCTCAAAGAAAACAACTTAGATTCAACACCTTTAAAAGAATTTAGAGTCAAGGAAATTGAAAATGCTGAATGGGTGAGAAAAATACTGATTTACGCAGGCTATTTAACTGCTCATGATGTATTTAAAGAGTTTTATGGTTATGATTTCGGGGGAACAAGTGCAAACCTTTTGCCATAATGTATTGAGATAACTTAATAAATTTTCGATTTGAGTAGGTTCAAATTCCATATGAAAAAATAAATTTTATAAAACTTTACTACTCATTTATTGGGAAAATGCGCGCCATCTACCATGGTTTGTGCATAAACTGTGAAAGTAGTATTTCTGATGAAAGACTTCTTCACACAGGAATTTGTGAAAAATGCATAGAAGATGATTCTTTAAAAAATTGGAAACAATTGTTGAAGATTTTGAGAAAAAGAAATAAAGTTTATCTTGCAGAAGAAATTTTTGGTTTCAAAGAAAAGTTCAAAGAATTTTCACTCTTTTTCAAAAAAGCTGTAGGCCAGAGGATGTGGTCCTTGCAAGAAACTTGGGCCAAAAGAGTGTTTTTAAACAATAACTTTTCGATTGTAGCTCCTACTGGTGTTGGAAAAACAGTTTTTGGAATTATCTCAGCTATGTACTTTGCAGTAAATGGTAAGAAAAGTTATCTCATTGTACCAACATCTTTGCTTGTTCAACAAACCATAGAGAAAATAAAAGTTTATTCTGAAAAACTTGGTTTGGAAATTAAAACTTCATTTTATCATGCAAGCATGAGCAATTCAGAAAAAGAAGTAGAGTTAGAGAAAATAGAAAAGGGGGAATTTGAAATTCTCGTCACAACCGATAGATTTTTGGTTACCCATTTTGAAAAAATTCAAGGTAAAGCTTTTGATTTTGTTTTTGTAGATGATGTAGATTCTTTCTTGAAATCCCCAAGAAACATAGACAAAATTATGAAAATTTTGGGTTTTAACGATGCCATTATTAATTCAGCCTTAGAAATAATTGAGTTGAGAAGAGAAGCGAATCGCTTAGCAAGAATGGGGAAATCTCCAGAAAAAATTTCTGAGAAAATAGAATTTCTTAGAAAACAAATAAACGAATACAAGAATTATCATACTGTTGGTCTACTTGTTGTTTCTGGGGCAACAGTTAAAGCAAAAAGGACAAGAAGAATAAAACTATTCGAAGAACTCTTAAACTTTCAAATAGGATTTAAACCAGAATTCTTGAGGAAAATCAAAGATTATTATTTAAAAGCTGAAGGAAGTATGGAAGAACAAGTTTTGAAAATCATTGAAAAATTTGGTAGCGGTTGTTTGGTTTTCGTTCCTTCTACCCATGGAAAAAAGTATATGAATCAATTGAACGATTTTTTAAACACTCATGGTATCAAATCTTACAGTTATGTAAAAATGGATGAAGAAATGTTGGAAAAGTTTCAAAATGGCGAATACGAAGTTTTAATAGGGATTGCAAGCTTTAGAAGCCCTTTAGCAAGAGGTATAGATATTCCGGAGAGAATTCGCTACGTAATTTTTGCAGGCGTTCCAAGAATGGAAATAAAACTGAGTTGCGAAGAATGCAACCCTGTTAAACTTTTAGTACTTTTAAAAAACATCAGGGAATTTTTAGAAGCACCTTTGCAAGAAAAAACAAACCAACTCATAAACACGCTACAGAAAGTTTTGCCAGTGAGCAAACAAACAATTGAAAATATTAAGCTGGCATTTGAAAAGAATGTTCAGTTGGAAGGGTTTGATGAATATGTGAGAAGAATTGTTTTAGATGTTAGGAATTTCTTGAAAGAAGCAATAAGCCCAAAGATAATCGAAGCTATAGCTAAAAGTGAAGAAGTTTCGATAAAGCAAAAAGATGATGAGTTTTACTTAGTCGTAGCCGATCCTGTTGCTTATATTCAAGCTTCTGGAAGGTCTTCGAGGATGTTTGCTGGTGGCATAACAAGAGGAGCTAGCTTTATAATAGTTGATGATGATAAAGCATTCAACGCTTTAAGAAAGCAGTTAGATGTTATGCTTGGGGAATTTTCACCTATTAAATTCAGCTTGAAAAATGCTGAAAAATGGTTTAAAGGTATAGACGAAGACCGTAAACTGATAATTGACATTAAGGAAGGGAAAATCTCTAAAAGAGTGAAAGATTTAATTAAAACTGCTTTGGTTTTAGTCGAATCTCCAACAAAAGCTAGAACAATTTCCAGGTTTTTCGGTAAGCCTTTCAAGAGAAAAATTGAAAATATAACTGTTTTTGAAGTTAGTATTGGCGATTTTGTCCTAAACATTTTAGCAACTATGGGACACATTTATGACCTTTCTCTGAATGAAGGGTTCCATGGAGTAAAAGTAGAAAATGATCTTTTCATACCCATATACGATTTCATAAAGAAGTGTAAGAAATGTGGAGAACAATTCACAGGGCTTGATTTTTGCCCAAAATGTAAAAGCCGAGATTACTTTTCGAAAAAAGATCTTGTCAAAGTTATGAGAAGAATTGCACTTGAAGTCAATTGTGTTTTCGTTGCTACAGATCCGGATATTGAAGGTGAAAAAATAGCTTATGACATTTATTGTTCACTCTATCCTTTCAACAAGCACATTGAAAGGCTAGAGTTTCATGAAATAACAAAAAAGGCTTTTCTACAAGCCATAAAAGCTAGGAGAAAAGTTAACATGAAAATGGTTGAAGCTCAGTTGGTGCGAAGGATAGAAGATCGATGGATAGGTTTTGAATTAAGTCGAAAGCTTTGGCAATACTTCCAAAATTACAAGCTCTCAGCAGGAAGAGTTCAAACACCAGTTCTAGGTTGGATTATTGAAAGGACAAAAGAAGCTAGGAAGAAAAAGAAAGTTTTATTCACTGTACTTTCCAACAATTTAAAAATTTCGATTGAAAACCCAAAGCTTGAGCAAGAAATCAAGAAAATGAAAGCTAAGATAGAAGATTTGAAGAATGAAGAACGTTTAGTAAATCCACCGCCACCTTACACCACAGATACATTAATACGCGACGCTTCTCTCAAGCTTGGTTTCTCGGCTACCAAAACAATGGTTCTTGCTCAAGATTTGTTTGAAGTTGGTTTATGTACATACCACCGAACAGATGCCACAACTGTTTCAACAACAGGCTTAAACATAGCCAAAGAATACATCCAAGAAAAATATCCTTCTCTCTTCGTTCCAAGGAAATATGCTAAAGAAGGAGCTCATGAATGTATAAGACCTACAAGGGTAATGGATGGGGAAAAATTGAAAGCAATGTTATACCTTGGAGTTTTGCGTTTCCCCAAGAAATTAACTCAAGACCACTTTCAACTTTACGATTTGATATTTAAAAGGTTCATCGCAAGCCAAATGCGAGAAACAAAACTCCTTTACCAAAAGTTTAAAGTTTCAATTGACGGGAATGAAGTGTTGATTGAAAATCCTGTTAAAGTGATAAGTGAAGGTTTCAATTTAATCTTGCCAATAAAAATTTCAAACCCTGTTGAAGAAGGTGAATATGAGATAAAGTTTGCAAAGCTACTTTATTTACCCTTAGCTAAACTCTTCACTCAAGGAGAAGTTATAGCACTGATGAAAGAAAGAGGGATAGGAAGACCAAGCACTTATGCAAAAATAATTTCCACGATAATTGAAAGAAAGTATGTGATTGAACGCAAGAATAGGCTTTTCAACACAGTTTTAGGCTTTAAAGTTTACACTTACTTGAGTCAAAACTTGAAAAAATATATTACTGAAGAAACTACGCGAGAACTTGAAATTTTAATGGACTTGGTGGAGAGCGGGAAAGAAGATTACAACAAAATCCTTAAAAAACTTTACCGAGAAATCCTTGAAATAAGGAAGTTGGGTTTAGGGGAAAAGAAGTTCAAGTGATTGCCAACTAAGATTTTTCTGTGTAAAATTAAAAAATATAATATGAAGAATAATCAAAGCTTGTGCTTTTTAGAATTTCTTTTAAGGTGAAAGCATGAAAACCTACATAACAAGGATTGTTTTGCAAGGGTTCAAAAGCTTTAACAAGAAAGTTGCTATTCCTTTCTTGCCAGGCCTCAACATCATATGTGGCCCTAATGGGGTTGGAAAATCTAATATTTTAGATGCGATTGCTTTTGTCATAGGGAGCACTTCTATCAAGTCGCTTAGAGCTCATAAGCTCCATGAACTTATATTTCATGGGAGCAACGGCAAACCCCCTGCTGAAGTTGCTTCTGTCACGATGTATTTAGATAACTCCAACAAAATTTTCCCGTTTGAAGAGCCTGAAATTTCAATAACTAGGAAAGTTAACAAGAAAGGGGTTTGTGTTTACAGGTTGAACGGTAAAAACACGACAAGAGAAAAAATCTTGGAAGTTTTATCTATTGCTAGAATTCAGCCAGATGGACATAACATAGTTTTGCAAGGTGATGTTACAAATGTTATAGAAATGAGTCCTGTTGAGAGAAGGTTTATAATAGATGAAATTTCTGGCATAGCTGAATACAACGAGAAAAAAGAAAAAGCGATGAAAGATTTGGCTGAAGTTGATGCAAAGTTGAGAGAAGCTGAAATAGTTATAACAGAAAGATATGAAATTTTTAAAAGGTTGGAAGAAGAAAGAAATGCTGCTTTGAAATTCCAAGAGCTTCAAGCTGAAATTCAAAGACTCAAAGCTTCTCTTGCTTTCAAAAAAATCGAAGAATTCAGCAAAGCAATTGAAGATTTGAACAAAGAGATTGAGAAAAAAACTAGAGAGAGTGAGCTTTTGCAAAAAGAGATTGAAGCTATAGAAAGCGAGATTGAGAAAAGGGAGAAAAGTATAAGGGAAGTGGCTGAAAAGATTTTATCCATTTCTAAAAAAATGGAAATTGAAAGGGAAATTTCCTATTTGAGGACTAAAATCTTAATAAACAAGGATAAAATCGACTCGAATAGAAGGGAAATTGAAAGGATTGACAATTTGATTCAAAAGTTGAAAGAAATTGAAGTTAGGAGTGAAGTTGGTTTGCCAAGAGCTGTGAAAGTAATCCTTGACCAAAAAATTGATGGTGTTTATGGTGTTGTTGCAAACTTGATAAAAGTTCCTGAAGAATATCAAGTTGCAATAGAAGTTGCTGCTGGTCCTCATTTATACGATTTGATTGTGGAAAATGAAGATGTTGCAAAGAATTGCATCGATTTCTTGAAAAGAGAGAAAATAGGAAGGGCCACTTTCTTACCTTTGAGCAAAATCAAGCAAACTGAATTTGAAGCAAAAGAACTTTTGAAAGAAAAAGGTGTAATAGGGATAGCAAGCTCTCTCATAAGTTTTGATAAAAAGTTTTCACCAGCAATAGAATTCGTTTTTGGGAACACTTTAGTAGTAGAAAACTTAGATTTTGGGAAGAAGTGGATAGGTAAAGCAAGGATGGTCACTTTAGATGGAGATTTGATCGAGAGAAGCGGTGCTATGATTGGTGGCTACTATTTCAGAATTTCTAAACAAACTACTGCTTCAGAAATTGAAGCTTACGAAAAAATGAAAGAAAAGCTTAAAGAAGAGATAAAAGTTTTTGAAAAAGAGATTCAAGAATGTGAATTAAGGTTAAAACAACTTTCTGAATCAAAAGAAGCCAAAGAAATAATAGATTTGGAAAAAGTAAAAGTTGATGTTCAACAAGAGCTTGACTCTTTGAGAGAAAAGAGGAAAATAGCTTACGAGCAAAGGCTTGTTGTTCAAACAGAATTGAACAAGCTGGCTATTCAAAAAGCTAAGATTGAAGCCGAATTGGAAACTGTGAAAATAGAAGCTCAACAGTATGGTGAAGTTAAAGTTATAGAAAAAAGTGTTAGGGCATTGGAAATAGCGTTGAGGAAAGCTCAAACTGAGTTAGCAAGTTTGGGTGCGGTAAACTTCAAAGCCATAGAGCAATATGAAAAGTTCAAAAGCGAGTTTGAAGGATATAAGCAAAAATATGAGAAAATTTTGGAAGAAAAGAAAGCTGTGCTTGAAATGATTGAGCAAATTGAGCAAAAAAGAAGGGAAGTTTTTTTCAAGACTTTGGAAGAAGTGAGCAAGAAATTCGATGAAATGTTTCACAGGATGACTGGAGGTAATGCCAGTTTAAGCTTGGAAGACCCTAACAACTTGGAAAGTGGATTAATAATTCAAGCAAACCCTCCTGGAAAAACTTTAATTAATATAGATGCAATGTCTGGCGGTGAGAAAAGCTTAACAGCTTTAGCTTTCTTGTTCGCGATCCAAGAATACAAACCAGCTCCTTTCTACATTTTGGATGAAATCGATGCTGCTTTGGATAAAGAAAATAGCAAGAAAGTTGCCACACTTTTGAAAGAACTTTCAAAAGAAGCTCAGTTTATAGTGATAACTCACAACGATACAACAATACTTTATGGAGATAGAGTTTATGGTTGTACTATGGACCAAGGTGAAACTAAGATTTTGGGAATCGAACTTCCGAAAGGTAAGTGATATGGAGCAAGAACAAAACATCCTTCAGCTCATTCTTGAAAAAGAGAATTGGGAAGAAGTGCTTTATCATATAGTGAGTGTGGAAAATATTGATCCTTGGAATGTTGACTTGGTCAAGCTCACAGACAGCTTCATCTCTTACTTGAAAAAAGCGGAAGAATTGGATTTCAGAATACCCGCAAGAGTAATTTTCATAGCAGCAGTCCTTCTTAAATTGAAAGCCGACTACCTTTCAATTTTTGAAGAAGAGAAAGAAACGATAGAGCAAGTTGCACAAAAATTCGAAGATTTGGGAATTAATCCTGAGCTTGTACAATTAGGCTTGCCTATAAGAAGAATTCCGAAGAGACAAATAACTTTGGAAGAGTTGATAATTGCTTTAAGGAAAGCAATAAGCGTGAGGGAGAGAAGGATAGAGAGAAGGGAGATGTGGAGAGAAAGGATAAGGGTGCAAATTTCAGAAGAAGACATAACTAAAAGGATTGAAGAAATGATGAGGGAAATCGACGAGCTTATAAATAAAATGAAAAAAGATAAGATAGAGTTCAGCATCCTTGTGAGAAGTTGGAGAAGGGAAAAAATAGTTGAGAAGTTCGTCCCTTTGCTGCATTTGGAAGCACAAGGTAAAGTTAGCACTGAGCAAGAAGAGTTCTTCAAGGAAATTTACATAAGGAAAAAGATTTCGGAAAGCTAAAATTAATTAAAGTTAAATTAAAAATAGTGAGAAAATGGGGTTTTTGAAAGAATTCATGGATTTCTTGAAAGAGTACAAAGTCCTGCCTTTGGCTATAGCGTTCATCATGGGTGCTGCAATAACTGCTTTGGTCCAGTCTCTTGTCAACGATATAATTATGCCTGTAATACAACCTATTCTTCCAGGAGAAGAATGGAAAACTGCAACATTCACCATAGGTCCAATAACTATAAAATGGGGTTCTTTCCTCTCAGCGTTGATAAACTTCATCATCATAGCTCTAGTTGTCTTCTTAATAGTTAAGGTTGCGATGAGAAAAGAAAAAGTGGAGAAGATTTGATTTTCTTTTTTCTTCTTGTTAAGATTAATATTATGAGGTTTGTAGTTCAAGAGCATCATGCAAGAAGGCTTCACTGGGATTTAAGGTTGGAAATGGACGGTGTGCTTAAGAGTTGGGCTATCCCAAAAGAAATTCCTTTGAAGAAAGGGGTGAAAAGGCTTGCAATCCAAACTGAAGACCATTCTTTAGATTATGCAGATTTCGAAGGAATTATACCAGAAGGCTTTTATGGAGCTGGTGAAGTTAAAATTTGGGATAAAGGAAGTTATAAGTTAATTGAAAGGGAAGAAGGGAAAATTGTTTTTGAAGTTGAAGGGAAGAAGATGAAGGGAAAATATGCTTTGATAAGGATGAAGAGCGGTAAGTACAAAGGAAATTGGATTTTATTCAAAATTTAAAATCTCTGAAGAATTGCTTACTTTTCTTCAAATCTTCTTTTTTGTTTATGTTGAAAAAAGCTAGAGGGTTTTTTATTTCAATCAATTTTTTGTTTTTCACTTTTTTTATCAAGCTTCTTAAGCTTTCATCATCTCTTGCTCTTTCAAAAATTTTTTTATCGTAAACGGCACAAAAAGGCTCAATCCTTCCGTCTTTCCATTTAAAAGCAACGCAATCTGCTTCCTCTTTTAAAATTTTTGAAATTGTTTTTTCGTCAACAAATGGCATGTCGCAAGCCAAAAGAAAAATTTTCTCGCTTTTAGCAAATTCGATACCTGCTTTTATCCCAACTATTGGCGAGAATTTTCTGCTTTTATCTTCAACGACTTTAACTTTTTTCCCAAGAGCTTTTTCAATCTTCATTTTCTGCTCCCTGTTTTTCACAACAATTATAACATTTGAGAAAAATTTTTTTGCAATCGAGAAAGGATAAAAAATCAAAGGCTTTTGATTCAGCATTAAAAGAGGTTTAAAGCTCCCGATTCTTTTTCCCTTTCCACCAGCAAGAATTATGCAATCAATTCTTTTTATCATTCTCCAACTAATTTAAATTAATGATAGTTAAAAGTATTTGCCCTTATTGTGGGGTTGGATGTGGCATAGAGATAGAAAGCAAAAATGGGAAAGTTTTGAAAATTCTCCCGCAAAAAGATCATCCTTTGAGCAAAGGAAAGCTTTGCATTAAAGGGAGTTTTTTGAAAGAAGTTGTGAATTCGAAAGAAAGGCTTAAATTCCCTTTGTTGAACAAAGGGAGAAGTTTTAAAAAAATAAGTTGGAAAGAAGCAATAAATTTGGTTGCTGAGCAATTCTCAAGAATCAAAAAAACTTATGGAAGCAATTCTATTGGAATTTTCGCTTCCACAAAATGCACGAATGAAGAGAACTACTTGCTTCAAAAATTCGCAAGAGTAGCTATAGGTACAAACAATATCGATAATCCAACAAGGCTTTGCCATGCTCCCACATCTTACGGCCTTTATCAAGTTCTTGGAAATTCGGCAATGACAAACAGCTATGAAGATTTGAGTGAAAGTGAGTTAATCTTGATATTTGGCGATAATCCAGCTTTAACTCAACCCGTAGCTTTTGAGTTGATCTCGAAAGAAAGAGAGAATAAAGAGATTGTTGTGGTAGATGTGAAAAAAACTGAAACGGCAGAAAAAGCTGATGATTTTTTGATGATAAAGCCTAACACTGATGTTTTGTTTTTGGTAGGAATGGCAAAAGTCATATTGGAAGAAAATTTGGAAGACCAAGAATTCATCAAAAAAAGAACAGAAGGTTTTGAAAATTTTAAAGAGAAGGTTAAAAGTTTTGACTTGAAAGAAATTTCTGAGCTAACTGGTATAAAAGAAGAAAAAATAAGGGAAATTTCAAGAAAGTACGCAAAAACGAAAAAAGCTGCAATAGTTTATGGGATGGGAATAACGCAACAGAGCAACAGCTTAGAAACAATTTTAGCTTTAACAAATTTAGTTTTGTTGACCGGACATGTTGGAAAACCTGGCACAGGGCTAAATCCTTTAAGAGGTTGCAACAATGTTCAAGGTTGTTGCGACATGGGATGTTTACCAAATGTGTATCCTGGCTATTCTTCTTTGACAGAAGAAACTATAAAGAAATTCAAAAAGATTTGGAAAGTTAATAGCTTGCCTATTTCAAAAGGTTTGAGTTTGGTTGAAATGGTTGAAGCTATACCTGAAAGGATTTTGGGATTGTATGTTGTTGGTGTAAATCCTCTCATTTCTTTCCCCGATTTGAACAGGATAGAAAGAGATTTTAAGAATTTGGAGTTTTTGGTTGTTCAAGACATCTTCTTGACTGAAACTGCAGAGCTTGCAGATGTTGTTTTACCTTCAGCATGTTTTGCCGAAAAAACTGGGACTTTCACAAACAGCGAAAGGAGAGTACAATTGATCCAAAAAGCTGCAAAACCTCCTGGAAAAGCTTTGGAAGATTGGAAGATAGTCAAACTTATTGCAAAAAAAATGGGATTTGGAAAATACTTCAATTTCAAATCTCCCGAGCAAATTTTTGAAGAGATAAGGAAGTGTGTAGGAATTTATTCTGGAATGAGTTATGGGAAATTGAAGAAAAAAAGCTTGCAATGGCCTTGCGATAAAGAAAATCCAAACGGAACAAAAATACTTTATGGGAAAAGTTTTGGAAAGAAGGAAAAAGCTGTTTTCTACCCCCCAACTTTCACGAGAAAAGAATTCAACGAAGATTTTCCTTTCGTTTTGACAACTTTCAGGTTTTTGGAACATTACAACACTGGAAGTATGAGTAGGAGAGTTGAGTTTCTGAAAAAAATTAAGCCTGAAGCTTTGCTTGAGATGAATGAAGAAGATGCAAAAGAGCTTGGTATAAAAGAAGGGGAAAAAGTTAAAGTTATTTCCCCTTTGGCTGAAGTTGAAGCTAAAGTTAAATTTTCTCATATTTGCAAAGGATGTGTAGCTTTACCTTTCCATTTCAAAGAAACAAAAACGAACAAGCTGATTTGGAGAAGGCTTGACCCTATTTCGAAAATTCCTTCCCTCAAGTATTGTTATGTAAGGATAGAAAAGATTTCAAAAGCTCAAGAGAAGAATCAATAACCCCAAAAACCAGCAATAGTAAGCAAATTTGTAAAACTCGTTCGAAAAGATGAATTTCACCACACTTTTAAGGGCAATGTAGCCAAAAAATGCTGAGCTCAAAATTCCAACAAAAACTATCCACAAAGGTTCTTGAGAAAAATCTATTTCGCTGAACTTGATCAAACTTGCTCCAAGGATTGCTACAACTGAAAGGAGGAAAGAGAATTTGTAAGCCGTTTTTTTATCAATCCCTCTTGAAATTGCTGTTGAAATCGTGATTCCGCTCCTAGAAATTCCTGGTATGAGTGAAAGAGCTTGAGCTATTCCTATTAAAATTGAATCCGACAAGTTGAGTTTTTTCCTTTTTTTGAAAAATTTTGTCGTGTATAAAATTAAGCCATTCAAGATGAAAGCTAAAGCCAAATTTATCGAATTTGAAAAAAGGGATTCAAAAAAGTTTTTGAATAAAAATCCAAGAAGAAAAATTGGGAAGCTAGCTATAATAATATAGGCAAAAATCCTTTTGGCTTCTTCATCAAATTTAAAAAGCCTCTTCATCTCTTCTCTCAAGAAATAAATCACTGCGATTAATGTGCCTAAATGGAGCATGACATAAAAAGAAATTGAAGCTTCGATTCCGAAAAGTTGTTTTAGCAGTGCTAAATGACCAGAGCTTGAAATTGGAAGCCATTCCGTCAAACCTTGAATTATTGCCAAAATCAAAGCTTCTATAAAATTCATTTCACAACCTCTCAAGAGCTTTCAAGTATTTTTCTAAATCCAAAATTCCTGAGAAGAAAACTTTAGCTTTTCTGTCTATCAAAAACTTATACTCTCCAAAACCGGGCAAGAATTTGCTTACTCCAAACTCTTCCATGAACGCTTCCAAGATTTCCAAAGGCCTCTTTTCTTTCAAATCAAAACCATTCAAAAGTTTTGGATAAATCCTGTAAGCACAAGAAAATCTAACTATTTCATCGTTCATCTCAAAAATTATCAAGATATAAAAATCGCCGAAATTTTTAATTGAAACGCATTTGTCAAAAACAAAATCTGTTGCATCCGGCTTGTTGAAAGTTTCTAAGATAAGCTCTTTTGGTGTGCCTAAGAGATTTTGAAATCTTTCTATGAGTTCGCTGAAGATTATTTGCATTTTAAAAATTTTGAATTTAGAGAATAAAAATTTGTATCAAGCTTTTTTCTCGCTTTCAACCAAAATCCTCTTTATCTCTTCTTTACTTTTACCGAAATATTTTTCAAATTCAGAAGTTGTAGAAACGAGTTTTGTCCTTCCAAATTTTTCAGTTTTAACCAAACCTTTCTTTTCCAAAGCCGCTATGTAGTTGTAAGCTTTATTCCCTTGATATTTG
>JAWCEU010000001.1:12323-18872 GCA_039092155.1 Candidatus Aenigmatarchaeota archaeon | reverse complement strand
TGTACTGAACCGGCTTTGCAAAACATAAATCCTGGTGCAACAGTAAGATACGATTTCACAAATTGTGGAACTGGTAGATACCACTCTTACAGATTAATAGGCCCTTCTAATGCAGTAGAAATAAGGTTCAGGTGTGCTTAAGCTAAACAATTATTCCATAACCTATTAAACGCCATCTCCCTGCCACTTCTCTTGAAATCACTGCTTTTTCCCCTTCTTCTACAACAACTGGTATTTGAAGTTCAACCTCTGCCCTACCTTCTTTTATTTGAGTGATTGTTGCTAAAGTTCTTGCAGTCCCTATGTTGATCAAAATTTTTTCACCTTTTTTAATAGGCGGGATTTCTTTCAACTCTTGCAAACCAACAAGCCTTTCCAAAAGTTTAACTTCTAAACTCAAAGATTGTTTGGCTTCTGGCAATTCTCCTGCTAAACCAACAACATTCCCGACCAAAGCATCCGATTTTGTTAAAGAAGGGTCAAGTTGTGTCATTAAACCGAGCAAACCTCCTGGTCCTGCTTCTTCTAAATCAATCTTTGCTTTTTGTAAACCAACAACTTTTGTTAAAAGTTGGGAAAATTTGTTTTTCATCCTCACTCCAGGCTTTATTTCGATCTCGTCGTTAAGCTTAACTTTTCCTCTAACTATTGCTCCTCCCAAAACACCTCCAACAAGCTTTTCTACTGAAGTTCCAGGCTTGTTTACATCAAAGCTTCTTGCAACAAGCATCCTGAATTTTCCTCCTTCTTCCCTTTTTGGAGTAGGTATGAATTTTTCTATAGCTTCTATTAGAGCATCTATATTAATTCTTTGCTGGGAAGAAACTGGTATTATGGGCGAATGTTCTATTATCGTCCCCTTAACAAAATTTTTTATTTCTTCGTAATTCTTCAAAGCTTCTTCTTCAGAAACCAAATCTATCTTTGTTTGAGCTATAACAACATTTTTAACACCAATCAGCTCCAAAGCTTTCAAGTGCTCTCTAGTTTGGGGTTGAGGACATTTCTCGTTAGCAGCTATAACTAATATTGCACCATCTAACAAGCTTGCTCCTGTTAAAACAGTTGCCATTAAAGTTTCATGACCAGGAGCATCTACAAAGCTAACGGTTCTTTGAATTTCTGTTTCAGAAAAACAGTAAGGGCATTTCTGTGAAGTTGAATAGCTGCCGCATTTTAAACATTTGTAAAAAGAAGCATCTGCATAGCCTAAGCGTATTGTTATGCCGCGCTTAAGCTCTTCTGAATGAGTTAAAGTTCTTTTGCCAGAAATAGCTTCAACAAGTGTTGTTTTGCCATGGGCAACATGCCCTAAAAGGCCTATGTTGACTTCTGGTATAAGCTTAGGATTTACTTCCTTGAACTTGCTCACCTCCTTTTTGCTTTGAAGGAATCAGTTCTTCTAAAGGTTTCTCCCCCTTTTTCACAACTTTAACATTAATTTGCACTATATCTGGAGAAATAGTATTCCCCCTAACAGTTTTTCTCCTTCTCTCCCCCTTTTTTGTTGGATGAAAACAAGGGGGCCCAGAGAGCAGAACTTTTTTCTTTACAGTCCCTTCTACAGAAGGATGCATTGGAAAACCATCTTTGTCTGTCCCTCCAGTTATTTTTAAAACATAGCCTGGAAGACCCAAAAAATCTGCATTCACTTCATCGCCAATTTTCTTCCCTATTAAACCTAAGGCTTTTTCTTCTCCAACTTCCAACTGAAAAGCTTTTCTCGTTTCTGGATCGCTGACCACAATTTTGAATGCAACCATAAAATCACTTAAAACTTTTAATATTTAAAATGATTCACAAAATAATAAATACTTGATGATTTTTATGAAAACGAAAAAATTTGTTGTAACACCTTGGGAAGTGAGGGGAAACATAGATTATCAAAAGCTAATTGAACAGTTTGGAATTTCTCCTATAGATGAAGCCTTGTTAGAAAGAATAAAAAAGCATACTAAGGAGCTTCACCATTTCTTGAGAAGGAAAATTTTCTTTGCTCATCGAGACATGAATTGGATTTTGGATGAATATGAAAAGGGGAATGAATTTTTCCTATACACAGGAAGAGCACCTTCTGGTCCAGTGCACATGGGCCATTTAGTTCCATGGCTTTTCACTAAATGGCTACAAGATAAGTTTAACGCAGAGCTTTGGTTCCAATTCCCAGATGAAGAAAAAACTTTTTTCCACGAAGAGTTAACTTTGGAAGACACGAAAAAATACACATATGAAAATATGCTTGATGTTATAGCATTGGGCTTTAACCCGGAAAAAACTCATTTCTTAGTTGATACAATTCATGCCAACTTAATGTACAAAGAAGCTTGTAAAGTTGCGAAGAAAATAACTTTTTCCACAGTTAAAGCTACTTTCGGCTTCAAAAACGAAACTAATATAGGGGCAATTTTTTACACAGCAATGCAAGCTGTTCCGGCTTTTCTTCCTTCAATCTTGAAAGGTAAAAATATGCCTTGTTTAATTCCTTTGGCTGTAGACCAAGACCCTCATTTTCGCTTAGCAAGAGATGTCTTGCCTAAGTTGGGCTTTTACAAACCCGCAATAATCCACTCAATTTTCCTTCCAGGGCTTGGCGGCATAATGGAACAAGGCAAGATGTCTTCTTCAGAAAAACAAACCGCAATTTTCACCATTGACGATGAAGAAACTGTGAGAGAAAAAATAATGAAATATGCGTTTTCAGGTGGTCAACCCACTGTAGAAGAGCATAGGAAAAAAGGTGGAAACCCTGACATAGATGTTTCTTATCAATGGCTAACTTTCTTTGAAGAAGATGATGAAAAGTTGAAAAAGATAAGGGAAGATTACCAAACTGGAAGGCTTTTGAGCGGTGAGTTGAAAGAAATACTAATAGAAAAGCTAAACTCATTCTTGAAAGAGCATCAGAAGAAAAGAGAAAAAGCTAAAGATTTGGTTGAAAAGTTTTTGTTTAAGGGTTAGAGCATGAAAAAGTTGCCTTTCGTTTCTGTGATAGTGCCAACTTTGAATGAAGAAAAATACATAGAAAATTGCTTGAAAGCTCTTAGGGCTCAAGATTATGAAGGGAAATATGAGATAATCGTTGCCGATGGTTTGAGCGAAGATAAGACTGTTGAAAAAGCGAAAAAGTATGCTGATAAAGTTGTTTCTGTAAAGAAAAAAGGAATAGGTGCTGGTAGGAATGCTGGGGCAAAAGAAGCTAAAGGTGAAATTTTTGTTTTCGTCGATGCCGATACTATAGCACCATTTAACCTTTTAACTGAGCTTGTTAAATGTTTTAAGAAAGGTGTGGTTGGTGCAACTTGCCCAATCTTGCCTTTAAGTGATAACATGTCTGAATTTGTGTTTTACTGGTTTTATGATAAGTTCATGAGATCTTCTCTCAAAGAAAAGCCAAAAGTTGCAGGAATATGTTGCGCTTACAAAAGGGATGCTTTTGAAAAAGTTAAGGGATTTGATGAAAAGTTGAAAGTTTGTGAAGATTTTGATTTGTCTGAAAGAATTTCAAAGTTTGGGAAAATTGTTTGCACAGATTCAACTTTTATTTTAGCTTCTCCAAGGAGGATAAGAAAATGGGGGAAAACAAAAGCTGCCATGAAATACATAAAATTTTACTTGAATTATTTGTTAGACAACAAACTAGCTGAAAAAATTGAATATGAGTTGGTGAGGTGAATAGATTTATAAGTTTCAAAACCTTATTTAATTAAGTGAGTGTGATGCTGCTCCAATTTTCAACTTCAAGCTAAACCTATTCCTTAAACATTTCTCTTATTTAATTGAAAAAGGTGATGCTTCTGGCTACTTATAAGCTAACTGAAGAAGGCAAAGAGTACTTGGAAAACGGTCTTCCTGAAAAAAATTTAGTTTTAATTCTTCAAAAAATGCCGAGAAATTCTGCAACCATAGGGAAGCTTGTCGGTGAAGTCAAAAATTTCCCCATAGCTTTGAAATGGGCCTTAGAGAAAGGTTGGGTGATGAAGAAAGGTGATGAGATAATTCTGATGCAACCTTTGCCTGAAGAAATTCCTGAAGAAGAAGCTTTGAAAAAAATTGCAAAGGGGAAAGAAGTTGATGAGCAAATTTTGAAAGTTTTGATTGAGAGGAATCTTGTTGAAAAAGTTAGTGAAACTTACAAAGCTGTGGAAGAAGCTTTAGCCAAAGCTGGAAATGTTGTTGATGTGTTAAGCCATGAACTTTTGGTCACAAAATTGTGGAAAGGTAAAAAATTTAAGCCTGTTGATGTTACTGTTGTTAAAAAGAAGCTTGATTTGAGCAAAATTTCTCCTGGTAAAAGGCAACCTTACTTGCAATTTTTAAGCCAAATAAGGAAAAAGCTTGCTAGCATGGGCTTCGTTGAAATGAGAGGTCCTACAATAGAAACACAATTTTGGAATTTCGATGCTCTATACCAACCTCAAAATCATCCGGCAAGAGATTGGTGGAGCACTTATGTCATGAAATATCCAAAAACTGGAAGTTTGCCTAGGGAATTTGTCAAAGCTGTGAAAAAAGCTCATGAGAAAGGAATTGCTGGTAGCACAGGCTGGGGTTATAAATGGGATCCAAGAATTGCGATGCAACTCATGCCAAGAGCACACTGCACTTGCTTGTCTGCAAGAACTTTAGCAAGCAAGCCAAAAATCCCAGGCAAATACTTTGCAATAGCAAGATGCTACAGGCCAGATGTAATAGATGCTTCACATGGAGTTGAGTTCAATCAAGTTGAAGGGATTGTTTTGGGTGAAGATGTAAATTTCAAAAATTTGCTAGGCTTACTAAAGCAATTTGCTGAAGAAATAGCTGGAGCAAGAGAAGTTAAGTTCATTCCTGACTACTATCCATTCACCGAGCCTAGTTGCCAGCTTTCAGCAAAACATCCTGAACTTGGGTGGATTGAATTTGGCGGCTCAGGAATTTTCAGGGAAGAGTTAACAAAAGCTTTGGGGGTTGATGTTCCTGTTTTGGCTTGGGGATTGGGAATAGATAGGCTCGCGATGTTTAAACTGAAGATAAACGACATAAGAAACCTTTTCTCAAGAGATTTGGTTTGGTTAAGGGGGGTTTGAATGCCAACGATAGAAGCTTCTTATCAAGATTTGTGTGAATTGTTGGGAGAAAAAATTGAAATAGAAGAACTTAGAGAGCTTGTGAATTTTGCTAAGTGTGAAATTGATTTTGCGGAAGGCGATACCTTAAAAATTGAAGTGAAAGACACGAATAGGCCAGATCTGTGGAGTGCAGAAGGGATAGCAAGGGAAATAAGGAGTAGAGTTTTTAAACCAAGCTTCCCAGAATATAAGGTTGAAAGCTCCGATGTTGTTGTGAAAGTTGATAAAAAAGTTTTGAAAGTTAGACCTTACACAGTTTGTGCTGTTGTGAAAGATTTAAAAGTTACTCAAGCTTTTCTTTCACAGATGATTCAACTTCAAGAAAAAATTGCAGGAAGCTTAGGGAGAAATAGGAAAGAAGTTGCTATTGGTGTTTATGATTTCGATAAAATAAAACCGCCAATTAAATTTACAACTGTTAAGCCTGATGAAATAAAATTCATCCCCTTAGATTTCAAAGAAGCTTTGACCCCAAGGGAAATCCTGGAAAAACATCCTAAAGGAAGAGAATTTGGGCATTTGCTTGCTGGCAAAAAAGAATATCCAATCTTTATTGATGCGAGAAATGAAGTTTTATCGATGCCACCAATCATCAACTCTGAGTACAGCGGAAAAGTTACTGAAGAAACAAAAAATGTTTTCATCGAGTGTAGTGGATTCAACTTGAGGTTTCTCATGCCTGCTTTAAATGTTATGGTAACTGCCATGGCTGAAAGAGGAGGGAAAATTTTCTCTGTGAAAGTTGTTTATCCAAACAAAACTATTGTTACGCCCGATTTAAAACCGAAGAAAACTTTTGTTGATGTAAGCTATTTGAGAAAAATTTCTGGGTTAAATTTAAGTGTTGAAGAAATTTGCAAATTGCTTGAAAAGGCAAACTACAAAATTTTGAAGAGAGGCAAAAAGATTGAGATGCTTTATCCAGCTTATCGAAACGATATAATGCATCAAAGAGATGTGGTTGAAGATGTAATAATTTCTTTTGGTTACAACAAAATTAAGCCAGAAGTTTTGAAGATGGAAGTTGAAGGAAAAATCAGTGAAATTGAAGTGAAGAGTGAAGAAATTGCTGAGATTATGGTTAGCTTGGGCTTTCAAGAAATTTTATCTTACACTTTAACTAGCAAAGAAAACTTGTTCAAGAAGATGAACTTGAAAGAAGAAAAAGTGGCTGAAATAGAAAATATAATTTCTGAGAATTGGTGTGTTTTTCGAAATTGGCTTTTGCCTTGCTTGATGGAATTTTTTGCAAACAATCAGCACGTTGAATATCCTCAAAAGATATTTGAAGTTGGGGATGTTGTTTTGATAGATGAAAAACAAGAAACGAAAACTAAGGATGTAAGAAAATTAGCTGCAGCAATTGCTGATTCTAAAGTTAGCTATGATGATATTGCTTCTGTTCTTGATGCTTTTATGTCTGTGATTGGAGTTGAATATA
>JAWCEU010000001.1:0-12313 GCA_039092155.1 Candidatus Aenigmatarchaeota archaeon | reverse complement strand
AAGGAAGAGCATCCAAGCTTTATTGAAGGTAGGACAGCAAAAATTTTAGTTGAAGGTAAAAAAGTTGGTATAATTGGGGAAATCCATCCTTCTGTTCTTGAAAATTGGAAGTTGGAAATGCCTGTAGCTGCTTTTGAAATTGATTTGAGTTTTTTAAATGAATTTAAAAGTTGAAACTTTACCTAATCATCCAATTAACAAGCTTTTCTATCAAAGTGAAGTGAAACCTTGGCTTTTCTAAGAATGGTCTTCCCGTCAAGTGATGGGCAAGCCTCTTGAATTCTATGGCTGCTGGTGAATGAGGAGAGTAATGTACAACAGGCATTTTTGCAAAAATTGATTTCGCTATTTCTCCGTCTTCAGGAATTTGTGCTATGATGGGATAACCAATCATTTCTTCCATTTCTTCTTTCGTCAATTCATAATCTTTTTTTCTCACCCTATTTGCTACAATGCCCAAAATTTTTTTGTTTAGCCTTTCAGCAAGCTTTATTGTTTTTAAAGCATCTGCAACAGAAGGTAAATTAGGATTTGTCACAACCAAAACTTCATCTGCAGCTTGCAAAGCTGAAACAGCTTCCCTTCCCAAACCTGCAGCTGAATCTAGAAGAATAAAGCTGAACTTCCCTGTCAAGTTTAAAACAACTTCATAAAGTTTTGAAGCATCAATCCCGATCAAATCATCAACACTCATGCTTGCCGGTACAACTTTAAAGCCTAAAGTGTGGGGATAAGTTGCATCTTTAAGCTTCGACTCTCCTCTCAAAACATCGTGCAAAGTTATGGGGGCAAAATGCATTCCTAAATGCAAGCTCAAGTTTGGTGTTGTTAAATTGGCGTCGACAGCAACAACTTCTTCGCCGAGCTCAGCTAAAGCCGCAGCAAGATTTGAAGTTAAAGTTGTTTTTCCAACCCCACCTTTCCCACTTATTATAGCTATTGCTCTAGTCATCCAATCTAACCTTAATTGACTTTTCAAAATTTTAAAGTTTTATTTTTGGTCTTCTTCTTGCTTGTCAAAACTTTTGAATATCATTTTCTCGAAGTTGAAAGGTTTTTTAATCTCTTGTTTTACCCTTTCAATCCATCCTTCAAGGATTATAACTGCATCGCTCAAAGGGAATTTCTCACCTTTTGTTTTTAGTTCAACTTGCATTTGTTTTGTTTTCTTGTTTATTCTTCTCACGATATAAATTCCAAACTTCTGCTCTTCTATTTCTTCCGACATACTTTATATCAAGGATTATTAATTCAAAAAGGTTTTGGAAAACAACTGCTCAAACAAAAGTTGCTCTTATGTGAAAGGAGAAATATAAATTGGAGTTTGTTTTCTCAAGTAAACTAAAAAATTGAAGAAATAAGCATGCCCTCGGCGGGATTCGAACCCGCGACCTTCGCCTTTCTTTCATCTTTTTAATCAAACCTTCTAGCAATGCTAGAAGGGCGCTGCTCTGTCCAAACTGAGCTACGAGGGCTCAATACTTTTTCTTTTATTCTAAAACAAATAAATTTTTACATAATTTAAACAAAATTTTTTAATAAAGGCGAGTGAATGAGTGATGTTCTTTCGAAAGGAGAGAAAGCTTTTTTGTTAGGGAATGAAGCCATAGCAAGAGGTGCTGTGGAAGCTGGTGTTGCTGTAGCTACAACTTATCCTGGAACTCCTGCTTCAGAAATTGGTGATACTTTTGCTGAAGTAGCTAAGCAAGCTGGAATTTACTTTGAGTACAGCACGAATGAAAAAGTTGCTGTTGAAGTTGCGGCTGGTGCTTCTCTTTCCGGCTTAAGATCAATAGTCTCTTTTAAAAGTTTTGGTATAAATGTTGCTTCCGACTCAATTTTCCCTTTAGCTTATACAGGAGTTAAAGCTGGCATGCTCATAGTTGTTGCAGATGACCCAAACTGTTGGAGCTCTGCTCAATCAGAGCAAGATAGTAGACTTTTTGCAAGAATTGCCCACTTACCAATGTTAGAGCCTTCTGATCCTCAAGAAGCAAAAGATTTAACAAAACTTGCTTTTGAAATCTCAGAGAAATTTGGAATTCCAGTAATTTTGAGAACAACTACAAGAGTTAGCCATATGAGAAGTTTGGTTAAGCTTGAGGAGATAAAAAAAATTGAAAAAAAGGGTGAATTTGTTAAAGACATTGCTTTCAAAAACTATCCACCCCAAGTTATCAAGACTCATGCCAACTTACATGAAAAACTTGAAAAAATTGAAGAATTCAACGAAAAGAGCAAGATAAATTTCATTTTGAACAAAAATTTAAAAAGTAAAATTGGGGCAATAACTTCTGGGGTTTCTTTCAATTACTTGATTGAAAGTTTGGAAGAGCTCAACTTGAAAATTCCTGTTTTGAAAATAAGCATGACTCATCCTTTACCTAAAAAGCTTATAGCAAAATTCATCAAGAACTTAAAAGAAGTTTTGGTTGTTGAAGAGCTTGAGCCAATTCTTGAAGAAGAAGTCAAAAAAATAGCTAAAGAAGCAAATCCTAAACTTAAAGTCCACGGAAAAAACTTGCTTCCTTTTTCTGGTGAATTTAAACCGGAAATTGTGATTCAAGCTTTGGCCAAGCTTACAAAGAAAAAAATTCCAAAAGAAATGGAAAGCAAATTTGAAATTGAGAAGATAGAAAAAAGATTTCCTCAGCTCTGTCCTGGTTGTCCTCATAGAGCAAGTTTTTGGGCAATCAAACAAGCCGTTGGCTCTGACAAAGTTTTTGCCGGCGACATAGGCTGCTACATGCTTGGAATTTTTCCTCCAATAAGCCAACAAGATTTCTTTCTTTCAATGGGAGCTAGCATGAGCGTTTCACAAGGAATAGAAAGAGCAACTAAACAAAAACCTGTTGTTTTTATTGGCGATTCAACTTTCTTCCATGCAGGAATTCCAGGCTTAATAAACGCTGTCCACAACAAAAGCAATTTGCTTGTTGTTGTTTTAGACAATAGAACAACTGCAATGACAGGCCATCAGCCACATCCAGGAGTTGCTTTAACTGGCATGGGTGAAGAGACAGAAGCTTTAGCTGTAGAAGAAATAGCTAAGGCTTGTGGTGTTGAAAATGTTAAAGTTGTAAATGCCTTTAACCTTGAAGAATTCATAAAAACAGCAAAAGAGCTTTATTCTATGCAAGGTGTTGGAGTCATAGTTGCAAAAGGGGACTGTAGATTGCAAACTGTAAGGAGCATGGCAAGGAAAGGGTTGAAAATTCCAAAGTTTGATTTTGTTGAGCAGCCAAACTTAGAAAAAGCTAAAGATATAGAAAATTTTGGCTGTCCTGCAATAAGGAAAAAAGATGGAAAGTTCTACATAGAAAAAAATCTTTGCTGGGGTTGTGGTGTTTGTGCTCAAGTCTTCAGTGGAATAAAACCAAAGGTGTAGAGGATGAAATTCAACTTAATCGTTGCAGGCTATGGTGGACAAGGAGTTTTGAGCTTGGCTGAAATTATTGGGAGAGCTGCTGTTGAAGAAGGTCATGAAGTTAGGGCTGTTGAAGTTCATGGCCTTTCGCAAAGAGGAGGGGCCTTGCAATGTCATGTTAGGTTTGGAGAAAGAATTTTTTCCCCACTTGTTAGAAAAGGTGGAGCTGATTTGATCATAGCTTTAGAGCTACTTGAAGGTTTGAGAGCTTGTTATTACGCTAACAAGAAAACAGTTGTTTTAACAGATTTGAAATTCTTGAGTCCAAACCCAATAGATGAGAGAAAAAGTGCAAGTGAAATTTTGAAAGAAATGGAAAAATTTGCAAGAGTGGAAAAGGTTAATGCAAGCGAAATTGTTGAAGAGATAACTGGTGAAGCTGCTATGAGCAACATCTTCATGCTTGGTTATGCTTTGAAAAAAGGGCTTTTACCTTTAAAAGAAGAAAATGTTTGGAAAGCTGTTACGATGAAAATAAGACCTCAGTTTATAGAGATGAACAAAAAAGTTTTTGAAAAAGCTTTGAAAATGTAAAATTTTTATCGAAGCAAGGGTAATTAAACAATATGATTTTTGGGATTTTTGGAAATTCGTGGGTTGAAAAGAAGGGCGAACTTTATTGGCCTTCTAAAAAAATGAAAAGAAAAGCTTGGATTAACGATGAAAAAATTTATGAAGAAGCTTTAAAAGATCCTGTGAAATTTTGGGAAAGTTTAGCTGAAAAGCTTTTCTGGTTCAAAAAATGGGAAAAAGCTTTTGAGCATGATCCGCCTTACTTCAAATGGTTTTTGGGTGGAAAGATAAACATAACTTCAAACATTTTTGAAAAGAGGGGTGATTGGGAAAAAGTAAAAAGCAAGCTTGCTTTGATTTGGGAACCGGAGCCGGTTGAAGAAAAACCAAGAGTATTAACTTATGAAGAACTTTTTAAACAAATGAATAAAGCGGCAAATGCTTTGAAAAAACTTGGTGTTAAGAAAGGGGATGTTGTTGGCATTTACTTGCCAATGATTCCTGAAGCAATAATTTCTATGCTTGCTTGCGCAAGAATTGGTGCAGTACATACAGTAATTTTTTCTGCTTTTTCTCCTGAAGCTTTGAAAGTTAGGCTTCAAATGACTCAAGCAAAATTCTTGATAACTGCTGATGGCTATTATCGCAGAGGTAAAATCATAAACTTGAAAGAAAATGCTGACGAAGCTGTAAAAGGAACAAGCGTGGAAAAAGTGATTGTGGTTAAGAGGATTGGAAATCAAATTAGTTTGAACCCTAAACAAGATTTTTGGTGGCATGAGCTTGTTGAAAAGGAGAGCGAAGAATGTGAAGCTGAAGTTATGGATAGCGAAGATTTGCTCTTCATACTTTTCACTTCAGGCTCAACTGGCAAACCTAAGGGTTGTATACATGTTTGCGGTGGCTACACTACACAAGCCTACTGGACAGGAAAGTGGATTTTCGATTTTCACGAAGATGATTTACTCTGGTGCACTTCTGACCTAGGCTGGATTACAGGCCATACTTATGTTTGTTATTCTCCCTTGTTGAACGGTATAACAACATTGATTTTTGAAGGCTCCTTAGATTATCCTTCTCCAGATAGATGGGCCCAAATAATTGAGAAGTATAAAGTAACAATTTTCTACACTGCACCAACTGCAATAAGGATGTTTGAGAAAATGAGTAGCAAGTTAATCAAAAATTATAAATTCAAAAGCTTGAGGCTTTTGGGTTCTGTTGGTGAAGTTATCGATGAAGGTGCTTGGAAATGGTTTTTTGAAAATGTTGGGAAGGGGAAATGCTTAATAGTTGATACGTGGTGGCAAACTGAAACCGGAGGAATTTTAATAACTTCTTTACCCGGAATTGGACCTTTCAAGCCAGCTCATGTAGGCAAGCCTTTCCCAGGAATTAAGGTTGATATCCTAGATGAAGAAGGAAAATCTTGCCAAACAAACCAAATTGGAAATTTGGTTATATTGCCTCCTTTCTCCCCTGGGATGTTAAGAGGGATTTACAAAGATCCTGAAAAATATGAAGAAACTTATTTCAGCAAATATGGAAAAGAAATTTATTTCACGGGAGATGGAGCTTTCAAAGATGAAAATGGTTTAATAAGAATTACGGGAAGAGTAGATGATGTTTTGAAAGTTGCTGGTCATCGTCTATCCAATGCTGAAATAGAAGATGCTATAAATTCGCATGAAGCAATAGTTGAGTCTGCTGTCGTTGGTTTGCCTGATGAAATAAAAGGTGAAGTCCCAATAGCTTTTGTTGTTTTGAAAGAAGGGTTTGAAGGAAATGAAAAGATTTCTTCTGAGCTCATTGAGCTAGTTTCAAAAAAGATTGGACCAATAGCAAAACCTGCAAAAATAGTTTATGTTCAAGATTTGCCCAAAACAAGAAGCGGGAAAATAATGAGAAGGATTTTGAAAAACTTGATAAAGAAAGAAGAGCTAGGTGATTTATCAACTTTAGCTAATCCTGAATGTATTGAAAAGTTGAAAGAAATTGTTGCTAAAATTTAGCAATCTTTAAATCCCTTTTTCACTTAATAATTTTAAGTGAGAAGAATGGGTGAGCGAGTTCTCAAACTTTAAGCTTAGCCCTTTTCATTTCTTAAATTATTGGAGTGATGGGAATGGTTAATTTCAGGAGAATAGAGAAGAAATGGCAAGCCAAATGGGAAGAAGCAAAAATTTTTGAAGCAAATGTTGAGCCAAATAAAGAAAAATTCTTTAGCTCATTGGTAATACCTTACGTTAATGCTGATTTACACATTGGACATGCTTTCACTTACAGCAGGACTGATGCTTATGTTAGGTTTAAAAGGATGCAAGGATACAATGCTCTTTTAGCAATGGGCTTCCATGCAACTGGTGAGCCAATTTTAGGGGCGATTGAAAGGTTGAAAACTGGAGAAGAAATCCAAGCTCAAACTTTCAAGATGTTTGGAGCAAAAGATGAAGATTTGAAAAAATTCGTGGAAAAAGGGCCAAAATTTGTGGCAAAATACTGGACGAAAAAAATAATTAAAACTGCTAAGCTCATGGGATTTTCTGTTGATTGGAGGAGAAAATTCATCACTGCCATAGATCCACGCTTTTCTCGCTTCATCGAATGGCAATACAGAACTTTAAGAAAAAAAGGTTATGTGACACAAGGTACTCATCCTGTGATATGGTGCCCTAAATGTCAATCACCGACTGGCGACCACGACAGATTAAAAGGAGAGGGAGAAAGTCCAATCGATTACATAATCTTGAAATTCAAGTTGGAAACAGGGGAAATTTTGCCTTGTGGTACTTTAAGACCAGAAACAGTTTACGGTGTTACTAACATTTGGATAAATCCAGAAGTAGAATATGTTAAAGCTAAAGTTGATGGAGAAACATGGATTTTGAGTAAAGAAGCTGTAGAAAAATTGAAAGACCAGCTAAAAAGAATTGAAGTGGTTGAAAAAATCAAAGGTTCTGAGTTGGTTGGGAAGTATGTAGAAAATCTTGTGACTAAAAATAAAGTTATAGTTTTGCCGGCAAGTTTTGTAGACCCTGATGCTGCTACAGGCATAGTTATGTCTGTTCCTTCCCATGCCCCATACGATTGGATTGCTTTGCATGATTTACAAAAAAATCCAAAAGATTTGGAAAAATATGGAGTTAAGCCTGAGCAAGTTCTGGAAATAAAACCAATTTCTCTGATTAAAACTCCAGGTTTTGGTGAGCATCCAGGAATTGAGTTTTGCGAAAAATTTGGAGTTAAAAGCCAGGAAGATAAAGAGAAATTGGAAGAAGCAACTTCAGAAGTCTACAAGAAAGAATTCCATCTTGGTGTTTTGAAAGAAAATTGTGGGGAATATGCTGGGATGAAAGTTTCCGAATGTAAAGAAAAGCTTTCAAAAGAATTCATGGAAAAAGGAATTGCTGATTTAATGTGGGAATGTAGTGGTTTAGTGATTTGTAGATGCGGGACAAAAAATCATGTCAAAATTCTTGAAAATCAATGGTTCTTGAAATTTTCCGACGAAGAGTGGAAAGAAAAGGTAAGAGAATGTATAAAGAGAATGAAGTTCTATCCAGAAGAAGTTAGAGCTCAGTTTTTGAATACAGTTGATTGGCTTAAAGATAAAGCTTGCACTAGAAAAACAGGCTTAGGAACAAGATTGCCTTGGGATAAAAGTTGGATAATTGAAACTCTTTCTGACAGCGTCATCTACATGGCTTTTTACACTATAGCAAAAGTGATAAATGAAAGGAAGATAAAAGCTAGTAAGCTTAAAGATGAAGTTTTTGATTACATTTTTCTTGGAAAAGGGGATTTAGAAGAAGTTAGCAAAGTTTCTGGCTTGGAAAAAGAAGCTATAGAAGAAATGAGGAAAGAATTCGAATATTTTTATCCTGTTGATTTAAGGAATTCTGGAAAAGATTTGGTACAAAACCATTTAACATTTTACCTTTTCCACCATGTTGCAATTTGGGAAGACCCAAAGTATTGGCCGAAAGCAATAGGGGTTAATGGTTATGTCAACATAAGCGGAGAAAAAATGAGTAAGTCAAAAGGCAATATAATACCTTTGAGAGAATTGATTAAAAAATATGGAAGTGATTTGACAAGGATAAACTTGGTTGCTTCTGCAGAAAACATGGATGACGCAGATTGGAGAGAAGAATCAATTCCAAGTTTTGTTTCAAGAATAAATTTCATAACAAAACTCATAAAGAATTTGAATAAAGCGAAAAGGGAAGAAATTAGAAAAATTGATTTGCTCTTGCAAACAAAAGTTCAAGAAAATGTGAAAAATGCCACTCAAAATTACGAGCAGATGAAGTTTAGGAGTGGTGTGCAATTTTCTTTATTCTCTTTTGTAAATGATTTGAAAGATTATGTTGAAAGGTGTGGTAGCTTTAAAAAATGTAACAGAGCTGTTTTGTCAGAAGCTTTAGAAAATTGCGTAAAGCTTCTTTCTCCAATAATTCCACACATAGCAGAAGAGTGGTGGAGCATGTTGAGCAAAAACAGTTTTGTTTCAAAAGAAAAATGGCCTGAGTTTGATGAAAGCAAAATTGATAAAAGTGTTGTTGAGTTGGAAAGAATTTTCCAAAAAGTTTTAGAAGACCTTTCAGAAGTTATGAAGCTTGCTGGAAAAAAGGAAAAAGCCTATTTTTATTTCGTCACTGACAAAGAAATTGAATATTTCAATGAATTTTTGAGTTATTTGAAGAAAAAGTATGGATTCAAAAAAGTTGTTTTATACAAAGCTTCTGACGAAAAGAGATATGATCCAGAAAATAAAGCGGCAAGAGCAAAGTATGGTAAACCTGGAATTTATTTAGAAGATTAGAAAACTATTGCAGTTGTTTCTATCACTGCAGCCAAAATTAGAAAAGCTAAAGCTGCACCCATCAACTCAAGGCTATCCCTTATTATCAACCAGAAATTTTTAACACTTCTTTTAGTGAAAGCCAAAGAAGCTAAACCACCAGCTATTCCTCCTATGAAGTAAGCTAAGATTTCTAAGCTTCCATGCGGAAAGAAAGTTAATATCGCTAAAGGTATTCCTTTGAAACCACCAAGACTTTTTGCTGTCATGCCTATCGCAACAGAAAGAACTGAAGCATTCCATGCTAGAATGAAGATTGCTCCAGCCCCAAAAAGGAAAGAAAAAATGAAAGAAAGGGTTAAAACACCTATGTTGTTCAACAAAATTGTTGAAAAAGTCCCGCCAAAAGTTGCTTTGCCCCTTATCAAGTTTATTTGAGTTATTTGGTCTTCAAAAAGTTTTTCTGATAAATGCTCTGGTATCATCAAGTAAAGAATTGATTGAGTTAAAACCATGCCAGCGAAAAAAGCTATGTAAGCCAAAATAACTCCTCTATGCCTTTGGAAAATGTTTATATTTTTGAGTTGTTCTGGGTTTTGCTCTATTTTTGCACCTTCGTATCTTATCAAATCAAGCATGAAAGGCATTATTGCAAAAGTTATCAAGAAATTGCTTAGAAGACCAACAGATTCTTGAAAAACAAGGAAAGAAATTGCTAAAGAAATTGTAGAAACGAAACCTCCTAAGATGAAAACCCAGAAAGGTTGTTTCAAAGCAATCCTAACGTTAATCAATTTTTCTAAAACCATGCTATCTATAAAAATTTATCCTTAAAACGATTTAATTTTTAACTATGAAACCTAAGAGTTTGGGAATAATTTTGCTCTTCTTGATGGTAACTTCAAGCCTTTATTATTTCATCGCATCTTTCATTTTTCAACCAAGGTTGCCAGAAACTAATGTAGTAGATTATGAGTTGGATATTCCTCAAAAAAATTTGGTTTTAAGAAAAGGTATGATATTGTTGGAATTCTTATACAACAGTAGCTGTCAAGATTGTGGAGAAAAAATAGAATTCTTAGATTCTCTTGCTTCGCAATACAAAGACAAAATTTTCTTGGAAAAAATCAAAATCGAAAAAAATAGCACAAAACTCCGTTTAATTGGCTTCAACATAACAGAAAATAAAATTTTCCTTCGTGAAGAATGGCTTGAAGAAGGTGAAATAGAAGAAAACAAAGTTTTTAAATTGGCTTGCGATTTAATGCTTTCTCCTCCAGTTGAGTGTGTTAGTATATGAAAGTTGTTGGAATAGATTTGGCTGGGAGTGAAAAAAGAGAAACTGGTTTTTGTTTTTTGAATGAAAATATGGAAGCTAAAGTTTTCACAGTTTTTTCCGATAAAGAAATTTTGGAAAATGTTAAAAAATTTAGGCCTGATGTCGTAGCTATAGATGCCCCTTTGGCTTTACCAAAAGGGAGAAAAAGTTTGGAAGAAAAAGGGGAAATCCATTTAAGAAAATGTGATGAAGAGCTTTTGAAAATGGGTATAAAATTTTTCCCAATAACTCTTGGCCCTATGAGAAAATTGACTGAGAGGGGAATAAAGCTTAGAAAAATTTTGGAAAAGTGTAAAATCAAAGTTATAGAAACTTATCCTGGTGCTGCACAAGATTTGTTGAGATTGCCAAGAGCTAAGAAAAATAGAAGAAAATTGCTAAAAGGCTTGAAAAGAATTGGAATAAAAAATTTGAGAAAAGATTTGACAGAGCATGAATTAGATGCAGTTACTTGCGCTTTAGTTGGAATGATGTATTTGAGAGGAAATTTTTTAGCTTTGGGTGAAAAGAAAGAAATTTTGATGATTCTCCCAAAAATTTGATTTATTCGAGAACAGCTTTTATCCTCCTTATTCCAGCTGCAACACCTTCTTCTTTTATTATCTTGAACTTCCCTAACTCTCTTGTGTTTTTGACATGAGGACCTCCACAAATTTCAATTGAAAAATCGCCTATGAAATAAACTGAAACTTTTTCCCCATACTTGTGCTCGAAAACTGCTTGTGCACCTCTCTTCTTCGCTTCTTCTACTGTCATCTCTTCTCTCCAAACAGGCAAACCTTTTCTTATTTGCTCGTTCACCAAATCTTCTATTTTTTTCAACTCTTCTTCAGTCAACTTCCTTTCAAAGTTGAAGTCAAACCTTAACCTTTCAGGAGTGATGTTTGAACCTTTTTGAACGATATCTTTCCTTCCCAAAACTCTCCTTATTGCTTCATTCAGTAAATGAGTTGCTGTGTGAAGCTTAATGGTTTGCTCGGAAGCATCTATTAGTCCGCCTTTAAACTTCTTTTCAGCCCCTTTCCTCGAAATTTCTTTGTGTTTTTCGTATTCTTTCCAAAATCCTTCTTCATCAACTTCTATTCCTTTCTCTTTTGCAAGCTCTTTTGTCATCTCAAAGGGGAAGCCGAAGCTTTGGAACAAAAGGAATGCTTCTTCCCCGCTTATCTTCTTCCCTTTAGCTATTTCTTCGAATTTCTTCAAACCTTTTGAAAGTGTATTCCTAAACTTGTTCTCTTCTTTTCCAAGCTCTTCAAGAATAAAACCTTCTTTTTCTTTTAGAATTGGGTATCTTTTCTTGTAAATTTCTACCACAACTTTTGCAATTTCACCCAAAAACCCTTTCTCTATTCCCAAAATCTTCCCATGTCTTATAGCTCTTCTTATAAGTCTTCTCAATATATAGCCTCTATCAACGTTGCTAGGTAAAACAGGATTTTCGTCACCAAGGATAAAAGTCGAAGCTCTTAAGTGATCTGTAATAATTCTTAAAGAAATTTCTTGCTTTTCATCTGGCTCTTTTATTCCTGCTATTTCTTTTATTTTCTCGTATACTGGTTTTAAAGTTTCAATTTCATAAACACTTTTTTTGTTTTGCAATATTGCTACAGTCCTTTCAACACCCATTCCTGTATCAACATTTTTTTGTTTCAAAAGCTCAAACTTTCCTTCTTTTGTTTTGTTGTATTCCATGAAAACATTGTTCCAAAGTTCAAAGTATTTTCCACATTTACATCCTGGTCTACATTCTTTACTGCAAGGCTCTTTCCCGCTATCGTAAAAAATTTCTGTGCATGGACCGCAAGGTCCTGTTAAACCAACAGGTCCCCAAAAATTTTCCTCTCTTGGAAGGAAAAAAATCCTTTCTTTCGGAATTCCCAAGCTTTGCCATATCTTTGCGCTTTCTTCGTCTCTTGGCAAATCTTTGTCGCCAGCAAAAACCGTAACATAAATTTTTTCTTTATCTAAAGCTAACCATTGTTTACTTGTCAAAAATTCTAAGCTCCATTTTATTGATTCTTCTTTGAAATAATCTCCCAAAGACCAATTCCCAAGCATTTCAAAAAATGTTAAATGAAAAGCATCGCCTACTTTTTCTATGTCATCTGTTCTCAAACATCTTTGCACATTCACAAGTCTCTTGCCTAAAGGATGAGGCTGACCTAAAAGATAAGGGATTAAAGGATGCATGCCAGCTGGAGTGAACAAAACTGTAGGATCATGTTCTGGA